>JBEKRJ010000259.1:0-11392 GCA_049518835.1 Solirubrobacteraceae bacterium | reverse complement strand
TGGCCGCCTTCTCCCTGCCGACGGCACAGGCCTTGTTCGGCTCCCGCGGGTACTACGACACGATCAACGTTCTGGCCAAGCCCGTCCGGCCCGGCGCGCGGTCCGGATCGCACCCGTGGCAGCACTGGTCGAGAGCCGCGAAGACGAGGGCGAGTCGCTGCGACGACGGGTGAGCTTCGGCGTCGCGGCCCGACCAGTGCGATCGCCGGCGCGGCCAGTCCCGTCACCAAGGCGGCGATGCCACCGCCGGCACCCCGGGAAGGCTCGGACGAGAGAACTCGATGCGCAGCCCACGGCGTACCGCCCAGACCGCCGCCGCCCTGATGGTCGGCCTGGCGCTCGTCTCGACGATCGCCGTCATCGGCGCATCGCTGTCCAAATCGCTGACCAGCAACGTCAACAACGCCGTCACCGCCGACTACATCATCACCTCAGGCTCGGTCAGCGCGTCGGTGCCGGCTGTCGTCTCCCGGATCCCCGGCGTGGCGACGGTCTCAATCGTCTACCAGGGCCAGTTCGAGCTCCGGGGCTCGCTGCAGACCTTGACCGCCGTGACCCCGGCCGACCTTCCCCGGACGGTCCACCTCGCCCTGACCGCCGGGAGCGGCGCTCCCGCCCTGACCGCCGGGGAGCTACTCGTCGACACCACCACGGCGAGCGCCGATCACCTCTCGGTGGGGTCTGTGGTGCCGGTCAAATTCACCCAGACCGGGGCCGCGACGATCAGGATCGGCGGGATCTTCAAAGCCAACCAGGCGACCGGCAGCTACCTGACCAGGTGCCGGCTTCTTTCTCTCGCACTTCAACAATCCGCTGCCGACCGCGATCCTGGTCAGGGCGATCCCCGCCGCCAGCGACCTCGGGACGGCCCTGACCGGCCGCCTCGCGGCATACCCGAACCTGAAGATCCAGACCCGCGCCCAGTATCAGCAGTCTCAGCAAGCCCAGGTCGGTTGTTCGGACTGGACTACGTCTTCATGGCCCTGGCCGTGCTCATCGCCGGGATCGTCAATACCCTGATGCTGTCGGTATTCGAGCGCACCCACGAGCTCGGCCTGCTCCGCGCGGTCGGCATGAAGCGCCGGCAAGTCAGGGTGATGATCCGCTCAGAAGCCGTCATCATCGCCCTGTTCGGCGCCGTCACCGGCATCATCATCGGGACCGCACTCGGAGTCGCCTTCGCGGTAGCGCTCAAGCAGCAGGGCGTCGCCGAGATCGCTATCCCCTTCGCCGAGCTGGCCGGGTTTCTGGTCCTATCCGCGCTGCTCGGCCTCGGTGCCGCCAGCTGGCCAGCTCGCCGCGCCGCCAAGCTCGACGTGCTCGCGGCCATCGCAACCGAGTGACAACCGCGTATGCGAGATCGTCACGACGAAGGCCGACCCAGAGAGGACTCCCCGCGTGGTTTCAACCAGAAAGATTGCCATGACCGTTAGCGCTCGAAGCTCGAGACGGATGTCACGCTCGCGCTCTTGCGGGCGCCGCCGGCAGCCCTGCGGCTCAGCGACGGAGTGTCACCGGCGGGGCTACGCCACGCGGGCAGGCTGCTCGGCGCCGGTGGCGTTCGCCACCAATGCCACGCCGAGCAGCGCGTCGAGCTCAGCGTGCAGGCCGGCACTGCGTGCGACACGGAACTGCGCCCCGAGCCGCAGCCGTCGGCGCCCGACCGACGTGCTGAGCTCGATCACGACGTCCGACTCGCCGGGGAAGCCCGCGAGTAAGTCCTTGAGCTCGCCGAGCACGGTCGCCGGCAGCGCCGTCGCATCGAGGCACAAGCGCAGCGAGCTGGCCGGCGGGGGCTGCTTGGCTGCCTGCTCGGCGGCGTCCCTGACCTCGTCGGGCGTCGGGTTGAACGGTTCGACCTGCTGGGCGACGACGCACGTGCGCTCGCGATCCTTGTGGTCGACGCGGCCTCGCACGAGCACGATCGAGTCTTGCGCGAGCGCGTCGCCGCTTGCCTCGAGCGCCTTGCCGAACACGACGATCTCGACCGACGATTCGAGGTCGTCGAGCGTCGCGAACATCATCCAATCGCCCTTCTTGGTCCGGATCCGCTTCGACTGCGTGATCATCCCCCCGACCGTGACCCAGTCGCCGTCGCGACGGCCGGACAGGTCCGCGAGCCCGCAGTCGGCCTTCGCTGCGAGCGCCGCGCCGACTTCCTTCAACGGATGCGCGGAGATGAACAGGCCGATCGCCTCCTTCTCGGCGGCGAGCAACTCGGCGCGATCGAACTCGCCGTCCGGGATCGGCGCATGGCTCGGGGTCGCGAACGCGTTGGCGCCGGTGGCCTGCGAGTTGGCGTCGCCGCCGAGGAGGCCGAGGTCGAAGATCGAGCCCTGGCCGATCAGCGCGTCCTGCTGGACCTTCTGGCCCGCCGCCTGAGCCTGCTCGAGCACCGACAGCATGCCCTTGCGCGACGCACTGGTCGAACCGAACGCGCCACACTTGATTAGCGCTTCGATCGCCTTCTTGTTCACGGCGCGACCGTCGACGCGGCCGCAGAAATCCCACAGATCCCGGAACGGCCGGGCGGGCGGATCGTAGTCGCCGCGAGCGCGCTTGATCGCCTCGACGGCCGTGAACCCGACCCCCTTGACCGCGTCCAGGCCGAACCGGATGTTGCCGTCGACGACGACGAACTCGTGGTCGGACAGGTTGACGTCCGGGGGCAGGATCGAAATGCCCATCTGCTCGGCCTGCGCGACGAAGAACGGCACCTTGTCCTTGGTGTCCATCACCGAGGAGATCAACGCAGCCATGTACTCGGCCGGGTAGTTGGCCCGCAACCACGCGGTCCGGTAGGAGATCAGCGCGTAACAGGCCGCATGGCTGCGGTTGAAGGAGTAGTCCGCGGAGCGTTCGTTGGTCGCCCACAACCACTCGATCACCTGCTCAGCGGTGCCCGAGGCACGACACCCGGCAACGAACTCGGGCTTTAGCTTCGCCATCGCCTCGCGGTTCTTCTTGCCGATCGCCTTCCGTAGGTCATCTGCTTTCGCGCCGCTGAAGCCGGCGAGATCCTTGGCGATCTGCATCGCCTGCTCCTGGTAGAGGATCACGCCCTTGGTCGCCTCGAGGATTGGCCGCAGCCGTTCGTCCGGGTAGGAGATCGACTCTGGATCGCGCTTGCCGCGGGCATACGTCGGGATCTGGTCCATCGCGCCGGGGCGATACAGCGCGCCGAGCGCGACGAGGTCGTCAAACTCGGTCGGCCCGACCTTCTTGAGCGCTTCGCGCATGCCCTCGGACTCGAACTGGAACACGCCGATCGAGTCGCCGCGCGCGAGCATCTCGTACGTCAGGGCGTGATCGAGCGGCAGCGTCGCCATGTCGGGCCGCTCCCCGGTCGAGCGCTCGACGATGTCCAGCGCGTCCTCGATCACATCGAGGTTGCGCAGCCCGAGGAAGTCCATCTTGAGCAGGCCGATCTGCTCGATTGGCTTCATCGTGAACTGGGTGACGGTCCGGAACACCTTCTCGCCGTGCTCGTCGGTGCCGGCCTCGGCGATCTGCAGTGGCACGATGTCGGTCAGCGGCCGGTCGGCGATCACCACCGCGGCGGCGTGAATGGAGGAGTTGCGGACGATTCCCTCGAGCCCTTGCGCGACCTCCACGATCTGCTTGGCGGTGCCGTCGCGATCGACCTCGGCCCGCAGCGGCTGGCCGGGCTTTAGGCAGTCCTCGAAGCTCGGTGGGCGGCCCATGATCGGATCCGGGATCAGCTTCGCGAGCCGGTCGCCGGCACCGTAATCGTGGCCAAGCACCCGCGCGGCGTCGCGCGTCGCGGCGCGCGGGAACATCTTGCCGAATGTGACGATCTGCGCCACCGACTCCTTGCCGTACTTGTCGGTCACGTAGCGGATCATGCGGTCGCGCCCGCGGACCGAGAAGTCGATGTCGATGTCGGGCATCGACACCCGCTCGGGGTTCAGGAAACGCTCGAACATGAGCCCGTAGCGGAGGGGATCGACATCGGTGATCTGCAGGCAGTAGGCGACCAGCGACCCGGCCGCCGAGCCGCGGCCGGGACCGACCGCGATCCCGGTTTCCTTGGCGTACTTGACGAAATCCCACACGATCAGGAAATACGCGCTGAACCCCATCCGCTCGATCACCTCGAGCTCATAGTCGGCCCGCTCGATCGCCTTCGCCGGCGGTGGGTCACCGTAGCGCCGGCGCAGGCCCTCCTGCACCTGCGCGCGCAGGTATTCGCCCTCGTTACCGGCGTCCGGAGTCGGATACCGCGGGATCAGCTGGCGCCCGAGCTCGAGCTCGACGTTGCACCGCTCGGCGATCTCCAGCGTCGTCGCCACCGCCTCTGGCCACTCGACGAACGACTGCGCCATCTCTTCGCTGGAGCGCAGGTAGAACTCGTTGCGCTCGAAGCTGATCTTCGGCTGCGTCAAAGTCGACTTCGTCTGCACGCACAGCAGCGCCGCATGGTTGTGGTAGTCCTCACGGCGGAGGTAGTGGACGTCGCCCGTGCCGACCAGCGGCCGGCCCAGCTCCCGAGCGATCCGCACTGTGCCCTCGTTGACCTTGTCCTGTGCGGCGAGGCCGTTCTTCTGCACCTCGAAATACACGTTGTCGGCACCGAAAGCCCCGAGCAGCTCGTCGGCATGAGCGCGCGCCTGACCGAGGCGCCCGTCGAGCAGGTGCTGGCAGAAGCGCGATTGCAGGCAGCCCGTCAACGCGATCACGCCCTCGCCATACCGCGCCAGTTGCTCCATGTCGAGCGACGGCTTGCCCCGCTGGTAGCCCTCGAGGAACCCGTCCGAGGAAAGCTTGACGAGGTTGCGATAACCAACCGCAGTGGCTGCCAGCAAGGTCAGGTGGAACCGCTCCAGCCGCCCCGGGGCGCGCCGGCGATGATCCTCGACGACGTACACCTCACACCCGAAGATCGGCTTGATCCCGTGCTTGCGACAGGCTGTCGACAGCTCGACCGCGCCATTCATCACGCCATGATCGGTCAGCCCAATCGCTGGCTGCTCGAACGACGCCGCCCGGGCCGCGAGGTCGTCAACCTTGCACGCGCCGTCAAGCAGCGAGTACTCGGAATGAACGTGGAGATGGACGCAGGAGGAACTCATGTGCAGCTCCCCGAGCATATGCGCCGGCGCGGACGCGTTCGCTCCGTGGGCGCCGCCGGCGCCGAGAACCCCCGCTCCTTGCGCAAACTGTGGGCCCGTGACCCGAGCCTCAGGCTCAGCAGCCCGCACCCGGGCGGTTCACTGTGCCTCAGATGCCCTGTGCAGCTGCGAGCCAGGCGGCGAGGAGCTCGAGCGGCCGCCGCTCGCCTCGCACGTAGGCGTCCTCGCGCTCGACGCCGGCGAGCGTCAGCATCAGCGAGTGGGCCGGACACACGACCGTCGCCGCCGCGGCGTCGACGCCCGCCGCCGCCGTGACCCACGGCCGCCTTCGGTCGTGCACATGCAGGTACCCGCTGGCCGCCCGCGAGTCGGGCGCCTGGTGTGCGATCGTGAATTGCTCGCCTGCGGTTTGCGCCGGATCGATCATCAGCGAGGCGACCGTCAACGCCAGCTGCGCGTCGAAGCGCACGCCTGTACCGTCAAGCTCACGCAGGCTCAGCTGTGCTCGAACGAGCTCGCCGAGCGCCGCGAGCACGCGCCGGTCACCGTCGACGCGTGCCATACCCCGTCCAAACCGCCGTCGCAAGCGGCCCGCAGCCAGCGTTCGAGCGATCCTCGGCGCGTCGCCGGCGAGCTGACAGTCGACCCGCGATCGCTCTCGTGCGGAGTCGGTTATCTCGATCTGCTGCGCATCATCCCCGACCGTCACGCGAACGCACATCGCCGGTCCCATGATCAGGTCGTAGGAGGGCGGATCGCCATGGACCACCCGCTGGGCGGCCAACAGC
This sequence comes from Solirubrobacteraceae bacterium, assembly GCA_049518835.1. GTDB lineage: Bacteria > Actinomycetota > Thermoleophilia > Solirubrobacterales > Solirubrobacteraceae > Palsa-465. Next base: position 5,511 of record JBEKRJ010000259.1, on the reverse strand, counting down.
GCCTGCAGCAGGCGTCCTGCGCTCGGCGGGTCTTCGCGCGCGAGACGCTTGAACACCGCCGCCAGCCACGGCCGCGTCGACCCCGGTGGCGGCTCGGCGACCGCCGGTGGCTCGTCCTCCGCCTTGGGCGTCGCCTCCCGCAAGCGCAGCAGCGCGGCCTCCAGGCGCTCGGCCTGTACCGGCTCGGCCGGCGCCTGCGGCGGTTCGGCCGGCGCCTGCGGCGGTTCGGCCGGCGCCTGCGGCAGTTCGGCCGGCGCCTGCGGCGGTACGGCCGGCGCTTCTGGCGGGGGGGCCGCCGGCGCCCGCGTGCCCGCTGAGGCCGGCGCCTGCCCGGCCCCCTCGACGAGCGCGCTGCGATCAGGCTCGGTCCGGGCGGCGTTGGCGGCGCGTTCGGATTCGAGCTCTCGGCGCAGCTCTGCGATCGATCGATGGGCGCTCGCCACGCGCGCCGCCGAGTCGCGCAGCTCGCGCGCGAGCGCCTCCACGCGGGCCTGCGCGCTTGCACGCGCCGCCGTCTCGCGCTCCACGCCGGCGCGCAGCTGATCGAGCTCGATCCTCAGAGCGGCAAGCGTCTCGCGTAGCCGCGCGTCAGCGACACTCCCGCGTTGCGTGGAAGGACCCGGCTGACGCGCAATCCGGCTGATGTTCGCCGCGCGCTCGTGCCTCAGCGCCCGGGAATCAGCTGCCGGTGGATCATTGGAAGCCGACGGTATCGCGTGTACCAGAACACCATTGGCCAGCCTGAGGCTCCGCGCGCGCGCCGCGACAGCCAGCTCGGCACTCAGCCCCGGCGAGCGCTCGTGACCACCGGCCGGGGCGACCCCATCCGCGCATCCGCCGGCACCACACCACCCGCCGGCCTCTCCCGACTCACACGCGCCAGCGTGTCCGCGCGCGTTCGCGCGCGGTGCATCACCAGGAGCTGCTCGGCCTCGGCTAGCCGGCGCCCGAGGAGCTCGAGCTCGGCCTCGAGCTCGCGGATTCTCTGCTCGGCCGTCGCGAGATCGCCGAGCGCGGTGCGCAGCGCCGCCTGGTTGCCGTTCGCGAGCTCGCCCACGAGCTCGACTCGCATCGACCGCTCCGCGTGCGCACGCTGCTCGGCCGCGCGACGCGCACTCCGCTGTTCGGCAAGTTGGGCAGTGAGCTCGCGCACCTGCCGGTCGAGCTGCTCGACCTGGTCGCGGAGCTGGTCGCCCACCTCGACGGCCTGGCGTCGCACCGCCCAGGCCATGGCTCGCGGCTCGGCGGCCGATGACCGGGGCGGGAGCGGCACCGCGACCGCCCCAAGCTGCAGCCACGCTCGCACAGACCGTTCCACGATCACAGCCGGCACCGAGAAGCTGATCCGCCACATCCCGAGCGCGATGCCGTCGATACGTGGCGACTCGGGCATCGCTGGGATCCTGTGGCGCTGCCCTTCGACCTCGACGACCAGCACCGGCTCTCCGCTCCATCCGGGCCGCCGTCGCGGCCAGCGCCCGGTCACGCGAAGGGTGACGAGGTCACGCCCATCCTCGAGCCACTCGACGGCTTCGATCGCGAGAGCGGGTGGCACTCCGGACATCTCGGCCATTGTCATAGCCACAGTACGACGACGGTCGGACGGACGCCGCAAGCAGCCCCGCACGACACGCGATCGATCTGACCTCGAAACGGCGCACCGCCTCGCCGCGGAGGCCGCCTACATCGGCGCTGACCCGACTGCGCCCGGAAAATCGTCACACCCGCTAGCGACGGCTTGGCACACGTAACGCTTTGGCTCGCTGACGACCATTTCGTTACGCGCCGGGCCACGGTTTGCTCGGCTGTAACGTTGTGGCCAAGCGGACCGCCGCGAACACGCCGACCGGGCCTCTCTCGCCCGCTCCCCACCGAACACCGGCGAGCGATCACCATTAGTGCGCCGGGTTCATCGGTCAGGAGCTCGCTGCGGAGCCAGCATTTCGAGCACGCGCGCGTCGCCGACGCCGCGACGATCGATGGTGAGCTCACCCGCCGCGCAGCCGAGCCGTCAGCTCGCGCGCCTCGGCCAGCATTCCCTCTGCCTCGACAATCGAGCCGCTGCGGCTTTCGGCCTCCTCGCGCGCGGACCCAAGCTGTCGGCCGAGACGCTCGAGCTCGGCCCGCAGCCCCGTGGCCTCGCTGTCGGCCGCGTCGCGCGCGACGACGCTGGTGGCCAGCTCGGCCCGGATCGCCGCGAGCTCGGCCTCGAGCTGCTGCGCCCGCGCCGATGCCGCTGTCGCCGTGGACTCGAGCTGCGCCCGCCGCGTGGCCTCCTGCTCGACGAGCTGGCGCAGCTGCGCGATCGCGTCGCGCAGCTCGCCATGCGCCTGCTCGAGGCGCGACTGCGTCGCGGCTCGGGCCTCGAGCTCGGCGCGGGCGTCGGCTAGCAGGCCGCGCAGCTGCGCCTCTGAGCCCGCGCGCTGAGCGAGCTCCGCGCGCAGCGCTGCGGTGAGTGGAACGGCCGGTGCTTCGAGACCGGCGCCGCCCGAGCCCTCGCCCCGCTTGCCCTCCGGCGCCTCGCTCCGCCAACCGTCTGGCACAGCGCCCCGGTCTGGCACAGCGCCCCGCTCACCCTCGGGCGCCTCGCCCCGTCCACCATCCGGCGCCATGGGCGTGTCAGCAGACGGGCATTCCTCAAACGTCATCACGCCGACACGCTAGCGACACCCGCGGATGGCGCCGGCGTCAAGCCTGACCAGATCTGGACGTCGGCTATTGGGAGCTCGAGCGCTGGCGCTGCGCTGCCACCAGCACCCCAGCGGCCAGCAATGCCGCCAGGCCGCTGATCGCCAGCGTCCGGCGAGCGCCGTGCAGCCGGCGGCGCAGGTACCACTTGCCGCCCTGCCACACCGCGAACCCGAGGATCTTGTAACCCATCGTCCAGATGCTACCCGGCACCGCCGTCGCGCAGTCGCCAGGCCATCCGCGATTGCAGCGTCCACAGCTCGATGAACCCCGGCGCCGCCGCCTGCGAGAACAGTCCGCCGGACTCCGCGAAGGTCGCGAGCTGCGGGTCATACAGAGCATGTGGCGATGAGCGGCTGATCACCCGCACCAGCCCCTTGTAGAGCTTCAGGCCGATCGTGCCGGTCACCAGCTCGTTCGCGGCGTCGATGTACGCCTCGAGGTCGAGCCGCAGCGGCTCCAGCCACAGACCGGCGTACACGAGATACGCCCACTTCTGATCCAGCATCGGCTTGAACTGATTCTGGTGAATCGTGCCGACGAGTCGCTCGAGCTCCTGGTGGGCCGTCAGCAGGATCGCCGCCGCAGGAACCTCGTAGATGTCGCGCACCTTCAATCCGACGATCCGGTCCTCGAGTTGATCGACGATCCCGACGCCATGCCGGGCACCGAGCGCGGCGGCTCGTTCGACCAGCTCCACCAGCTCCAGCCGTTCGCCGTCGAGCGCGATCGGAACGCCGCGTTCGAACTGCACGCTGACGATCTCTCCCTGCTCGGGGGCCTCCTCGGGCCGGGTCACCAGCTGGAACACGTCGTCTTCGGGTGGGTGCTCGAGATCCTCGATCCAGCGCCCCTCGCTCGAGCGACCCCACATGTTGTCGTCGATCGAGTACGGCGCAACCTCGCTCCCGCCCTTCAACGGGATCCCATGCGCGCGCGCATATTCGAGCTCCTGGTCGCGCCCCATGCTCCACGCCCGCACGGGGGCGATCACCTTCAGCTCGGGCGCCAGCGTCGCGACGGTGGCCTCGATCCTAACCTGGTCGTTGCCCTTGCCGGTGCAGCCGTGGGCGATCGTGTCACAGCCGGTCTCGCGCGCGTGCTCAACCGCCAGCTGGCCGATCAGCGGCCGGCCGAGGGCCGTGAACAGCGGGTAGCCCGGACCGTAGATCGCGTTGGCCTTGATCGCCTTGGCGACGTAGTCGCGCGCGAACTGCTCGCGCGCATCGATGACACGAGCGTCGAGCGCCCCGAGCGCCAGCGCCTTGTTGCGGACCCCGTCGTAGTCCTCGCCGGGCTGCCCGAGATTGACGGTCAACGCGACCACCTCGGACTCGTAGCGCTCCTGGATCCATTTCAGCATCACGCTCGTATCGAGGCCGCCGCTGTAGAGCAGCAGCACCCGCCGGACCGCCGTGGGGTCAGCCTCGTAGGAGGCCGTCGGCTGGGAGTCGGGAGCAGTCATGCAGCCGAAGACTACCCGCGCCCGCGGCGCAGTGAGCCCTGCTGGCTCCGGACAGCTGACGCGCTAGAGCCGCGTCAGGCGCCGGCGCACATCGAGCCACAGCGCCTCATACGCCACCGCCGCCTGTGACCTGGGCGCAAACGCCGCCACCACGTCACGCTCGATCCCCATCCGCTCGACCTCGTCGGCAGCCGGAATCGCCGCACCGAGCATCGTGAATCCGTACACCGCGCGCAGGCGCGCCATCACCTGCCGGTGATGGGACTTTCGCACCTCGACCATCGAGAAGAATGCAAGCACGTGTGGACCCTTGACGAGCGCCGTCAGCTGCTCGAACGTCCGCGCGGACAGCATCGCCGGGATGATCGGCACGAGCAGCGCATCCGCGGTCAGGAACACGCTCTCTGACACCAGCGAGATGCTCGGCGGACAGTCGAGGAAGATGTAGTCGTAGTCGGGGCGCAGCGGCTCCAGCACGCCGGCGATTCGACGCTTGGCCGGATTGACGTGATCGAGCGCCAGGTCCATGTGGCGGTAGGAGAAGTCGGCCGGGAGCAGGTCCAGCAACCGGTAGTCGGTCCCTTTGATCAGCTCGGCCGGGTCGCTCTTGAGCCGCACGAGCTTGCGCCCGCCGCCGCGGACCCTCGGCTTGACGCGGAACAGGTACGTCGAAGCGCCCTGCGGATCGAGGTCCCACAGCAGCGTCCGCGAGCCCCCGTGTGCCGCGAGGTACGACAGGTTGACGGCGGCCGAGGTCTTGCCGACGCCGCCCTTGATGTTGTACGTCGCCAGCACCTTGGTCACCCGAACGTCTCCCGCACGAGCGCGCGCTGCTCGCGCGAGGCGAAGTCGCGAAAGCGCGCCGCGAACTCGCCGCGGGCCGCCACCGCGTCGCGGTCGAGACGGTCGACGAGCACGCCCATCGCCATCAGCGCGGCGGCGCCACCGGGCAGCGGTGCGACCTCGTCGCGCCAGCGATGCAGCGAGGCGACCTGCACCTCGCGGTCCTGGTGGCGCCCGAGCACGTCCTGGAGCCCTTTCAGCGACTTGACCATCGGCTTGACGACCTCGGTGGGATACAGCGGCGCGCCGAACAGCTCGAGCAGGTAGCGCAGCTCCTTGCCCTTCTTGCGCAGCTCGTGGTAGTCCTCGGGTGGGCTGGAAGCGTCGATCGCGCGCCCCATCCGCACCATCCGCCGGTACACCTTGCTGACCCGCTCGCCGCTGAGCTCGCCGATCGGCCGCTCGGCGTCGGGCCGGGCGGCGACCGGCAACGCCGGCAGCAGCTCCAGGAACGCGCGCCAGCGCGAGCGCAGCGTGTCCGCCCGCTCCGAGCGCACCGCCCGCACCATCTCGCG
>JBEKRJ010000258.1:0-6757 GCA_049518835.1 Solirubrobacteraceae bacterium | reverse complement strand
CTTGACCGATCGCGGCCGTGCCGCCGACGCAGTCTGGCGGCCGCTGCCCGGGGCGATCGAGGCGCGGTGGCGCGACCGTTTCGGCGCTTCCACGGTCGAGCGGCTGCGGGAGGGGCTGGTGTCGGTCGCGGGACAAATCGAGGCGGCGCTGCCGGACTTCATGCCGATCACTTTGGGCTACGACAAGCCCCCGGAACCGCCTGCCCGTGACCCCGCCGAACGCGCGCAGGACCGCGAGCTGCCGCTCGTTTCGCTGCTCTCGCGGGTGCTCCTGCGCTTCGAGCTCGACTGCGATCATGGGGAGCGGGTATGGCTTGCGGTCTGGTCCGACCTGATCCGCGTGCTCGATCCGTCGGACGCGGTCGCTGTTCGTGACCTGCCGGCGCTGACCGGCGTGTCGAAGGAGGCGCTCAGCGTGATGACCGGCAGACTGGAGAAGGCCGGTGTGGTCGTCCTCGAACCGCGACCCACACCCGCACCCGGCAAGCAGATGCGGCTCACGCCCGACCGAGGCGTCCGGGCACGTGCCGCGGTGCCGCGGCGGATCGAGCGGACGGTACACGCGTGGGAGCAGACCTACGGGCGCACGGCCGTCGCCGAACTGCACGCAGCGCTACGCGCTGTCGCCGGGGATGGCACCCGGGACGGGTCACCGCTGTTCGCAGGTCTGGAGCCGCCGGCAAACGGATGGCGAGCCCAGCTGCCGCCGCCGCGGCTGCTGCCCTGGCATCCGCTCGTCTGGCATCGCGGCGGATACCCCGACGGGAGCTGACGTAGGTGACGTGTTCGATGATTTTCGCGACGAGCCCAGGCTACGCGAACGGCCGATCGGTCGGTTCGGCGGCGCGGTTGCTCGGCGAGCGAGACGCGAGCGAATCGTCTGGCCGCCGGGCCAGGCCTCCCTCGATGCCCGGGGGCCGGCGACTCCGCATAGCCGACCAGTCGGCATTGTACGTGTTCGTCGTAGTCGTGATTGCGTACGCCGTCTACAGGACGTAGCCGAAGACCCCAAGCTCGCGGCCAGAGTCGACAAGCTGGGGCGATGAACGGGCGAGGAGATTGCGGCCTGCCGATCGACCGGCGGCGCGGGCTCGGAGTCAGCCTGGCTTCTGGTTTCAAGTTGGCGAGCGAGCTGATCGGGGTCAGTCGGTGCATTGTTGGCAGGCGCCATGGAGGACGATTTCGTGCTCGTCGACACGCATCGGAACGCGGTGGCTGAGTTTCAGGATCGCGGTCTCAAGGTCTCGGTCGGTGAAGGGGGTCACGGTGCCGCAGTTGTCGCAGACGAGGTGGTGGTGGTGGCCTTCGCCGGTGCGGATCGGTTCATAGCGGCCCATTGCCTGGCCGACCTGGAGCTTTTGGACGAGGTGTAGGCGTTCGAGCTCGTCGAGGATGCGGTAGATGCTGGCGCGGCCGATCGGTCGTTGTTGCGCGCGGAGCGCGTCTTCGATCTCGATCGCGGACAGAGCGCAGGCCTGGGCGTCGAGCAGCTCGAGCAGCGCTTGGCGCGCGGCGCCGGTGCGGTGCTCGGTCTGGGCGAGGACGTGTTGGGCGTGCTCGACCCAGCTGTCGGTGTCTTTCCTGGCCATCGGTCCCAGTCTAATTCTCGGTTTCGCGGATCACCGTCGGCAGCCCGCGCGTCATCGTGTGGCGGAGGTCGTTGGTGACCAGGAACGCGAGGAGGTAGATGCCGGTGGCGACGGCGATGATCGCGGAGCTTGGCGGTAGCTTCGGGATCAGGTAGCTGATCGTGAGCCCGGCCCAGGTGCAGAGCACGGCGAGCGTGGCGGAGAGCGCAAGCGCGTGGTAGGGGTTGGCGGTGAGTCGCTGGGCGGCGCCGGCGGGCGCGGCGAGCAGGCCGAGCAGCAGCAGCGCGCCGATCGCTTGGGTTGCTTCGGCGGTCGTGGCGCCCAGCAGCGCGAGGAGCAGCAGTCCGAGCGCGCGGACCGGCACGCCGCGCGCGGCGGCGACGGTGGGGTCGATGCTGGCGAACAGCAGCGGCCGGGCGATCGCGAGCAGAACGGCGATGATGCCGGCGGCGATCAGCGCGGCGATCACGGCATCGGTGGTGCTGAGTCCGAAGATCGATCCGAACAGGGTGCGCGCGCCGAGCAGCCCGTTGCCGCCTCCCGATCCGGTGCTGAACAGGGCGAGGAAGTAAACGCCGAGCCCGAGGATCGCGGCGAACGTGACCCCGATCGTGACGTCGTCGGCGTGCGAGCGGTCGCCGAGCGCCCCGAGCAGCAGCGCGATCAGGATTGTGGCGGCAAACAGCCCGACCCGGATGTCGATCCCGGCGGCGGCGGCGGCGAGCGCGCCGGTGAACGCGACGTGGCTGAGGGCGTCGCCGGCGAACACTTGAGCGCGGAGCACGACGAAATAGCCGATCAGGCCGCTCGCGAGCGCGATCGCGGTGCCCGCGAGCCACGCATTGCGGACGAACTCCTGCGCGAACATCACGCGGGCGCGCCGACACCGCGGGAGCGGCTGTGCAGCAGCGTGGGATGATCGATCGCCGCTCGAGCGAGCCTGGCGACGAGGTACACGCAGAACGCGACCGCGGTGATGTAGAACCCGACGGGATAGTTGTAGAAGTAGGCGAGCGCGAGCCCGACCCACGTGATCGCGATGCCCAGCAGCACCGACAACGCGATGCTCGCGCCGATCCGCGGGGTGATCAGCTGCGCGGTCGCAGCGGGTGCGACCAGCAGCGCGAACACGAGCAGCGCGCCGGTGATCTGCGCGGTCGCCGCAACGGTCAGCCCGAGCATGAGCATGAACGCGAGCGAGACCCGGCGGACGGGGACGCCGCTAGCGCGCGCGACCGGGTCGTCGATCGAGGCAAACAGCAGCGGTCGGCCGACGACCGCGGAGAACGCCAGCGTCAGGACACACACGATCGCGAGCGTGAGTACCTGCCCGCGAGCGATCCCGAGGAAGTCTCCGAACAGCAGGTTCTCATAGCCGGAGAGGACGCCCCGGTAGAGGCTGAGGAACAGAAACCCGCACGCCAGCCCGAACGCCTGAACGCTGCCGGTGACGGCGGATTCCTACCCGCGGTGGCGTCGTCTGCCGGTGGCGGCCGCGCCGATCGCCAGTGCGCACACGCCGCAGAAGGCGTAGTAGCCGACGGCGGCGGACAGTCCGAGCAGCAGCGCGAACGTCGCTCCCGGGAACGCCATCACCGACAGCGTGTGCCCCGCGAAGGTCTCGCGGCGCAGCACCATGAACCAGCCAACCACGCCGGCGATCACTGCGACCAACGTCCCGGCCTCGAGCGCGTTGACCATGAACGGGTAGGCGGTCAGCTGCCGGAAGTCCCAGATCAGATCAACGGACAATGCAGCGCGCGGCAGGTGGCTAGCCATGCTCGTGCCGGTCGCTGTGATGTGCGGGCGCCTCCGGAAGGCCGACCACGACGAAGCGTCCGTCGGCGGCCTTGAGTACCTCGATCGGGACGCCGTAGAGGCGGCTCAACGTCTCTGCGGTGATCACCTGGCGCGGCGCGCCGACGGCCGCGCGCCCGGCGCCGAAGTAGACGACGCGGTCGAGGTAGGTGAGCAGCGGGTTGACGTCGTGCGCGACCAGCAGCACCGTCATGCGCTGCTGGCGGCAGATCCGCGCTAACAGCGCCGCCACCGCGGTCTGGTTGGGGAGGTCGAGGCTGTCTAGCGGCTCATCGAGGATCAACACCTTCGGTCGGCTGATCAGCGCTCGGGCGATCAGCAGCCGCTGTTGCTCGCCGCCGGAGAGCCGGCCGATCGGCCGGCTCGCGTACTCCCCGGCGCCGACGAGATCAATCACCTCCCCGACCCGCTCGCGCCACGAGCGACCGAGCGGCAGCCCCCAGCGGGCGCCGTCCAGCCCGAGCCGCACCAGGTCGATGCCGCGGATCCTGACGCTCGCGTCGAAGTGGCGGCGCTGCGGCAGATAGCCGATCTGATCGCTCGCCTCGCCCGGCGCGCGACCCAACACAGATGCGCTGCCGGCGCTGAGCGCCAGCTCGCCGAGCAGCACGCGCAACAGGGTCGTCTTCCCTGACCCGTTCGGTCCGAGGATCGCGGCGAACTCGCCCTCCGCGATCGCGAGCTCCACTTCGCTCCAGACCGTGCGGCCACCGATCCGCGCCAGCGCGCCCGCCAGGCGCACCACCGGCACCGAGGAACGCGCCGACCCGATGGTCCCATCCTGGGAACGAGCGCCGCATCGACCATTGTGGTCGTGCTCACCGCCCGGTCGCTTGGTGCAGGGCACGCTGGAGGTTCTGAAGCTCCGCGACCTGCCATTGCTCGAACGTAGCCGAGGCCGGCGAGAGCGTCTCGGTGATCGTCGTGACCGGAATGCCGGCTGCCATCGCGATCTGGTTGACGCGCTGCACGTCCGGGGTCGCGTTCTGGCTGTTATAGACCCACACCCTGATCAGGTGCCGTTGGGCCTGGGTGTCGACCGTCTGCTTGTCGGCGGCGCTCACATCAGTGCCCTCGGCGATCGCCTTCGCGAAGCTGTACGGCGTCAGCAGCTTGAGCCCGAGCGCCTCACCCAACGGCTGGAAGATGCTCTCGCTGTAGCCCACCGCCACACCGGCATAGCGCGCCCGGATCGCCGCGATCAACCGGTCATACTCGCCCAGACCTTGGGTCTGGAACCTGGTGCGCTGCTGATCGAAGTACGCGCTCTCCTTGGGCTCCAGCTGCTCATAGTCGGCAACGATCTGATCGATCACCCGCCGTACCGACGACGGCGAGTACCACTGATGCGGGTTATCGCCCTGCACCAGGCCGAGCAGATCCCCGACATCGAGGATCTTTCGTGAGCTCAACGGATTGGCGGCGAGCAGCTTCGACGCCCACAAGTCGTAACCGATCCCGTTCACGATCGCGATCTGAGACTTCGCCAAAGCGACCCCATCCGAAGCCGTCGGCTCATACGAATGCGGATCGGTGTTCGGGTTCACGATGATGCTCTGCACCGCCACCTTGCTCCCACCCAACTGGGTCGCGATACTGCCCCAGAAGTTCTCCGCGGCGACCACCTGCAACTTCCCCGACGACGAGCCACCCGTTGAACCAACGCTCCCGCCCCCGCACGCCGCCAGCACAACGATGCAGCCGACGCACAGCAGCACAACATGCAACGGCACGCGAAGCACCACGCTCCCTCCTGCGATGTCTGGGGGTTGATCGCGCGAGAGACGACTCGCTAAACGCACCACATCACAGGAATGAGATCCAGTCTCGTTGCTAGCTATCGAACGCCGATGCTCTCAATGATGCTCATCGATGGTCGTCCCGCCAGGCTTCAGCCCGAGAGCAGGACCGAAACGGCCGCAAACGTTTTGGGCGGATCGCTTCTGGCGTCGCAAACGACCCGCGCGCTTGCCTGCCGCACTTCTGCTTTCGATCCGGCGCCGTGCTTCTGGTTTCAACGGCAAACACGCGCGCAGCGCCGCCTGCGGCTTCTGCAATGGTGTCGGCGACGCCATCGACTGGGGCATGCTCAACGGGATCCAGGTTTCGCGTGGCAGAGCTGGCCAGGCGCTTTCTGACAGGGCAGTGCGATCGACGGTCGCACGGCCTGGTCGGGCCCTACGGTGCGGTGTGAGTCTGCGGCGGAGGCACAAGATCCGATGGGCACTCCGCGGGGCGGACCGGCGGTGAGGCGGCGCTGAATCGCCGTGTGGCCGTGCGACGAGGCGGAGTTGGCGAGTCGCGACGGCCGAGGGGCGACAGCTATCGTGAGGACAGCGACAGTGTCGGGCCGGGCCGGGCCGGGCGTTGCTGCTTCTGTCCGATACGGGCAGCGCGGTCGCCAGCGACGTGGTTGCTGCTCTGATGCTTACAGCATCCGAGGGCTCGGCTAGCACCGGGCGGCGCGGAGTCGGCGTGGAGCGCGTCGGGCGTGCTTTGCGCGCCAACCGGGACCGTCATCAGTGACGCCGAGATGCCCGTCGGAGCTCACGAGCTGGTTTGCGCTCCTTTCGTTTCGTGAGTTTGAGGATGCCCGCCCGGTCAGCGTGGACCGGGCGGGCTATCGAGAGCTGGTCAAGCAGGCAATCGGCCGCCACCTCCAGCACCTGGCCGCCCGGGTGGAGCAGCAGTCGCGTGGGGGTCGGTGATGGCCCCGCCACCCGGGCAGGGTAGGCGCACGCCGTCGCCGGCGTCACCTTCACCAGCTGGCGGGCGTGAGGAGCTCGGCGCGGTGGGCGTGGGCCCAGTCGGTGAAGCTGTGTGCCGGGCGGCTCGTGAATGTGCTGATGTCGTCGGTCGGCTCGGAGTTGTACGGTTCTGGGTGGTGCGGAATAGCTCGATGATGGCGTGCGCCAGCTGCTCGGGAATGCCGTAGGACACGATCTGCGCGAGCGTGCCGGCCGGATCGGCTTCGGCGTAGCGCAGGTCGCGGTCCAGCACCTGGCTGAGGATTGCGACCTGGTGTGGGGGGTGAGCGGTTCGGGGCCGGTGAGCTTGTAGACGCGGTGGTTGTGGCTGTCATGGGTGAGGCAGGCCGCGGCGACCGCTGCGATGTCCGCAGGGTCGACGACAGCGGCCCGGCCACTGGCGAACGGGGCGTGCACGACCTGATCGGCCGTGATCATCGGCGCCCAGTTGAGCGCGTTGGACATGTACGCGGTAGGCCGTAGGAACGTCCAGGCGATGCCGCTGTCGCGGATCGCCTCCTCGCCGGCCCGGTGCCAGGTGGTGATCGGGTCGGTGGCGCCGTGTCCGACGCTGCGCACGGACAGCTTGACGATCCGCTCCAC
>JBEKRJ010000257.1:0-6771 GCA_049518835.1 Solirubrobacteraceae bacterium | reverse complement strand
GGCCCGGCTCCCACAGCGGCTCGTCGCCGCGGTTGGCGCCGCGGCTGAGGATGAACAACAGGTCCGAGAGCCGGTTGAGGTAGCGCACGACCTCGGGGCTGAGCTCGTCGCGACAGGCGATCGCGAGCCGCTCGGCCCGCCGGCAGACGGTCCGGCAGACGTGCAGTTGCGCCGCGGCGCGCGTGCCCCCGGGCAGCACGAACGACTTCAGCGGCGCCAGCGTCGCGTTGACCTCGTCGCAGCGCGCCTCCAGCCAGGCGGTCTGCTCGGGAATCACGCGCAGCCGCTCGCGCTCGGGGTCTTCCGGCGCGCAGATGTCGGCGCCGACGTCGAACAGGTCGTTCTGGATCCGCCGTAGCCAGTCGGCGTATTCGGGGGGCAGGTCGTCGATCGTGAGCGTCAGGCCGACATGCGCGTTGAGCTCGTCGAGCGTCCCGTACGCCTCGATCCGCGGGTGCGTCTTGGGCACCCGGCTCATGTCGCCCAGGTGCGTCTCGCCGCCATCGCCCAGGCGGGTGTAGATACGGGTCAGGTTGACTGTCATCGGCAGTCTCCAGTCTAGGACTCCGCCGCGCCGGCGGGCTGGCGCTACGATCCTGGCGTTCAAGGTCGACGGTGATGGGAAGTCGGTGCAAGGCCGGCGCGGACCCGCCACTGTGATCGGGGATGCCGGCCGCAGGCAAGGCCACTGGCGACGCAGGTCGCCGGGAAGGCGCGGTCGGTGGGCCCGTGAGCCAGGAAACCAGCCCTCGACCGCAAAGCCGATACGCCCTCGTGGAAAGGGGTGGCCCTTTTGAATCCGTTCAAGCTCATGATCGCCGCGGGCGCGACCGCGCTCGTGCTCGCCGCGCCGCCGGCTGCGCTCGCGGCCAGCCCGACGACCGTCACCGTCCGGGTCGAAGGCCGGACGCGGACGTTGCTCGCGCCGACCGTCGTACACACGCATAGCGGCTGGATCACGGCCGGCAATGTCGCGAAGGGACGCTGCCCGGCGACCAGCGGCCAAGGCGCGCTCGACGTCGCCACCCGCCACCGCTGGGCGGGCACGTTCTCCGACAGCCTTGGCAGCTATTTCATCAAGAAGATCCTCGGCGAGACCGACAACGGCCCGAAGCTCTACTGGAGCATCTTCGTCAACAACCGCTCGGCCTCGACCGGAGCGTGCGAGATCAAGCTGCACCGGGGCGACCAGCTGCTGTTCGCGGCCGCGACCTACCCCTCATATCCGCTCGCGCTCGAGGCGCCCGCCGCCGCGACCGTCGGCAAGACGTTCGACGTGACCGTCGTCTACTACAACGCGAAGGGAACGCCCAAGCCGCTCGCCGGCGCCACCGTGTCGGTCAACGGGCACAGCGGCAAGACCGACAGCCACGGCGTCGTGCCGCTGACGCCCGGCAGCGCCGGGACGTTCACGCTGAACGCCGACGACGCCGGCTACATCCGCGCGGCGCCGTTGCGCCTGACCGTCACCGGATAGCCCGTTGGGCGCCACAGCCCGCACCGCGGCAGCGACTGCTGCGATCGCGATCGCCGTCGCGATCCTGTCCGGCTGCGGGCTGGGCGCCGGTCACGGAACGACGGATGTGTCGGTGACCGTGACGCGGGACTTCGGCAGCGTGTCGGTGGGGTCGGCGACAGATCCGCGCGTCGCCGGCTCCCAAACCGTGATGCGGATGCTCGAACGTTCGTTCCGCGTCGGCACCCGGTACGGAGGCGGGTTTGTCGAGTCGATCAACGGCCTCGCGGGCGACTCCGCACAGCGCGACTGGTTCTACTACGTCAACGGCGTGCAGGCGCCGGTCGGCGCCGCCGGCACCGTCGTGCATCGCGGCGACCGCATCTGGTGGGACCTGCACGACTGGAGTGCGACGCAGTCAGTTCCGGCGATCGTCGGCTCGTTCCCGGAGCCGTTCGTGCACGGCACCGGCGGCCGGCGCCTGCCGACGACGCTCGAGTGCGCGACCGACGTCGGCGCTGCGTGCACCCAGGTCTCCGACGAGCTGGGGCGGATCGGGGTGCCGGTCGCGACGCAGCTGCTCGGAACGGGCTCTGGCACCGACTCGCTGGCCGTCGTCGTCGGCACCTGGCGCGACCTGCGCGGCACGCTCGTGGCCGACCTGATCGACGCGGGCCCGCGTGCGAGTGGCGTCTATGCCCGCTTCAGCGGCGCGGACGGAGACGAGCTGCAGCTGCTCGATCCCCACGGTGCGGTCGTGCGGACGCTGGGCGCCGGCGCCGGCCTGATCGCCGCGACAGCGTCTGACTCGCCGCCGACGTGGCTGATCACCGGGACCGACGCGGCCGGCGTCGCGGCTGCCGCCGCCGCGCTCACGCCGGCGCGGCTGCGCGATCACTTCGCGCTTGCGCTCCAGCAAGCGACCGCAATCGCGGTGCCGCTGGAGGCGCAGTCTTGATCGGACGCGAGCGGTGAGCTACCGGCGCCGGGCGAGCCCGCTGCACGCGGCGCGCGCCGGCGCCGGCTGCGCGTACTGCCTGGCGCTCGTGCTCGCGGCGCTGACGCTGTCGGCGCCGCTCGCGCTTGGTGCCGTCACGGCCGCGGTGCTGGGCGCCGGGGCCGGCGCGGGCGTCAGGCGCGAGCTGCGGCGAGCGGCGCTGTTCGCGCTCCCGCTCGGGATCATGGTGGCGCTCGTCAACGCGCTCGTGACGCGCAACGGGCTGACGGTGATCGCCCGGCTCGGCGACCTGCCGCTGCTCGGCCACACCGACGTCACGCTCGAGGCGGCCGTGTACGGCGCGGTCCTCGGGCTGCGCGCGGTGACGCTGGTCCTGTGCGCCGCGCTGTACACCGCGGCCGTCGACCCCGACCAGGTCACACGGCTGTTTCGACGCGTTTCGTTTCGCTCCGCGCTGACCGCGACGCTGGCGACCCGGATGGTGCCGATCCTCGCGCGCGACGGACGCCGGCTTGCAGACGCGCAGCGCTGCCGGCCGGGGCGCCCGCCGTCGCGCGCGGCGTTGCTGCGCGCCGCGAGCGCGGGCGTGCTCGATCGGGCGCTCGACGTCGCGGCCGCGCTCGAGGTGCGCGGCTACGGAGCGGCGCGACGGGGGCCGCCACCGCGCCGAGCGCCGTACTCGCGCCACGACCTCGCGTTCGCGGCCGCGGCGGTGGGGCTCGTGGCGCTCGCGATCGGCGGGCGGATTGCCGGGCTGGCGCCGTTTGCGGCGTATCCGACGCTGCATGCCCCGCTGCGTCCCGGCGACGCCGCGCTGGCGGCGGGGCTGGTCGCCTGTGCACTCGCGCCGTTTGCCGACCGCCGGGGGATCGAGCCGTGAACGTGCTCGAGCTCGAGCGCGTCAGCTACCGCTACCCGGGCGCGGCGCGCCCGGCGCTCGACGAGCTGACGCTGGCGATCGCGCCCGGCGAGCTGGTCGTGGTCGCCGGCGCGTCGGGGTCCGGTAAGTCGACGCTGCTGCGCTGCGCCAACGGGCTGGTCCCGCACTTCTTCGGCGGTGCGTTTTCAGGTCGCGCGGTCGTGGGGGGCCTGGACACCCGCGCGCACGGTCCGGGCGAGCTCGCGCGGATCGTCGGCAGCCTGTTTCAGGATCCCGAGACGCAGGTCGTGATGGGAACGGTCCGGGCCGAGCTCGCATTCGGGCTCGAGAACCAGGGCGAGCCGCCGGCGGCGGTGGCGCGCGGGGTCGAGGAGGCGGCGCTCGCGCTCGGCGTCGCGACGCTGTTGGACCGGCCGACCGGCGAGCTGTCGGGCGGCGAGTTGCAGCGCGTGGCGCTCGCCGCCGCGATTGCGGGCAAGGCGCCGCTGCTCGTGCTCGACGAGCCGACCTCGCAGCTCGATCCGGTCGCCGGCGACGAGCTGCTCGGGCTGCTGCGCAGGCTCAACGAGGACACCGACGCGGCGATCCTGATCTGCGAGCACCGGCTCGAGCGCTGCCTCGGCGCCGCGGACCGCGTGATCGCGCTGGCCGACGGCCGGGTCGCGTGCGACGCCGCCCCCGATCAGTTCCTCGAGTGGGCGGCGGACAGCGACCGCTCGCTGTGCACGCCGGGCGCACGCTTGCTGTGCGGGCTGGGACTCGCGGCCGTTGCCGGCGTCAAGCCGGCTCGGGCGGCGCTGCGCGCACACGGGCTGCTGCCGGGGCGCGCGCCGATCATGGCGACGCGAGCGGCCGCTCGCCGTGCGCGCCGCCGGGGGGCGGCGCCCGTCGCGCTTGGCTTCGAGCGTGTTTGGCATGAGCTCCGAGACGGCCCCGCGATCCTGCGCGGCGTCTCGCTGACGATCGCGCCCGGGGAGCGCGTAGCGCTGATGGGGCGCAACGGCGCCGGCAAGTCGACGTTGCTGCGCCACGCGGCGGGGCTGTTGCGCCCGACCCGCGGACGTGTTCACAGCAGTGGCCGCGTCGCGCTGCTGTTGCAGCACCCGGGCGACTACCTCGTGCACGACACGGTCGGCGCGGAAGCGTCGCCGGGCGCGCTCACGCGCGTGGGCCTTGGCGGGCCCGCGTTTGCGCAGCGCCATCCGCGCGATCTGTCCGGCGGGGAGAAACAGCGGCTCGCTGGGGCGCCTCGACGCCGCGGTCGTGGTCGCGACGCACGATCCGGAGTTCGTGGCCGCGTTCGCGCAGCGCGTCGTGTTGCTCGCCGACGGCGCCCCGATCGCCGACGGCGACGCGCCCGAGGTGCTGGCCCGGGGCACGTACTTTGCGACCGAGACCGCCCGGATCCTCGGTGGCGCGGGCGGCGCGCTGACGCCGGCGCAGGGTGTCGCGCTGCTGGCGCGCGAGGCGGCGGTGATCCGCGGATGACCTGGCAGCTGGGCTCGTTTGCGCTGCTGGCGGTCGCGCTGGCGGGCGGCTTTGCGTGGTATGAGCGTTCCCGCCCCGACGCCCGGCTGGTTGCGCTCGTGGCGACGCTGGCCGCGTTCGCGGCGCTCGGGCGGATCGCGTTCGCCGCCACCCCCAACGTCAAGCCGACGAGCGACATCGTCCTGATCTCCGGTTACGCGCTTGGCGGCGCGCCCGGATTCGTCGTCGGCGCGCTCGCGGGGCTGACCTCGAACTTCTTCTTCGGGCAGGGACCGTGGACGCCGTGGCAGATGGCGGGATGGGGCGCGACCGGGCTGCTCGGCGCCGGCGTGGCGGCACTGACCGGCCGCCGGATCGGCCGCTGGCCGCTGGCGCTGCTGTGCGCCGCCGCCGGGTTCGCGTTCACCGCCGCGCAGGATTTCGGCGACTGGGTGACCTACAGCGACCACAGCGCCACGCAGTTGCGCGTGTACGTCGGCAAAGGGCTGGGGTTCGACGCCGTGCACGCCGGCGGCTGCCTGCTGTTCGCGCTGGCGCTCGGCCCCGCGCTGATCCGCTCGCTGCAGCGCTTCGCGGCCCGGTTGCAGGTGACGTGGATCGCGCCGGGTGGCGCGGTCGCGCCGGCGGTGCTCGCGGTCGCGCTGTGCGCCGCGGCAGTCGTGAGCGCGCCGGCGCGCGCCGCGAGCGCGAGGACGCCGGCCGGCTACCTGCTGGCGGCGCAAAACGCCGACGGCGGCTTTGGCGCGGCTCCCGGGCAGCCGTCCTCGCAGCTGTTCTCCGGCTGGGCGGCGCTCGGGCTGGCCGCCGCCGGCCACAACGCGCAGGACGTTGACCGCGCCGGCCACAGCCTGCTCGGGTACCTCCGCGCGGGCGCCGGGTCGCCGACGGATCCGGGCTCGCTCGAGCGCACGATCCTCGCGGCCGGCGCCGCCGGCGTCTCGGCGCAGAGCTTCGGCGGACGGGACCTCGTCGGCGCACTGCGCGGCGACGTGCGACGTGACGGCTCGGTCGGCGAGCAGGTCAACCTGACGGCGTTCGCGGTGCTCGCGCTGCGCGCGGCGGGCGTGTCGCCGCCTGCTGCGACGGTCGTATGGCTGATCCACCAGCAGGATGCCGACGGAGGCTTCAATTTCGCGACCGCCGGCCCGATCAGCGACGTCGACGACACCGGCGCGGCGCTCGAGGCGCTTGCCGGCGCCACCGGCACGGCCGCCGCCCGGGCGCGCGCGGGGGCGGTCGCGTTCGTCGCCGGCCAGCAGAACCGCGACGGCGGCTTCCCCGCGGACCCGGGCGCCGGATCCAACGCGCAATCGACCGCGTGGGCGATTCAGGGATTGATCGCAGCGCGCGTCGCCGCCGGCTCGCTGCACCGCGCGGGGGCGCCGTCGCCGCTCGCCTACCTGAGATCGCTCCTCGCCTCCGACGGTCATGTGCGCTACTCGCGCGGCGCCGATCAGACGCCCGTGTGGGTGACCGCCGAAGCTGTCATGGCGCTCGCCGGCAAGCCGCTGCCGCTCGCGCCGGTGGCGCAGGCGGCGCCGGTCGTGCCCGCCGCCTGGTCGCGATCTGGGGCGGCAGCGAGCAGCCCGACCGGCGCTTCGACGGTGACGATCACACGTCGGTCACATGCACCGACCGCGCGCGCGGTGCGCGCAACCGGCGCTGCCACGGGCACGAGCGGCGCCCCGATCGCGCCGCATAATCGCGCTTTGCGCAGCGTGTCCGCGCGATCGGCCCAACTGCGCCCGCAACAGCTGCTCGGCGACCTCGCGCTCGCCACCGCACTGCTGCTTGCACCCGTCGGCGCTGGATGAGATAGCCTTCCGCCGCCTTATGCAGATCGGTGTTCCCACAGAGACGGCCGCGGGTGAAAATCGCGTGGCGCTCGTGCCCGAAGTAGTCGGCAAATTGACCGGCCAGGGTCACGAGCTCATTGTCGAGGCCGGCGCCGGTGGCGGCGCGATGCTGCCCGACGCGGAGTTCGAGAAA
>JBEKRJ010000256.1:0-6793 GCA_049518835.1 Solirubrobacteraceae bacterium | reverse complement strand
CAGCTGCAGATCGTGCAGGAGTGATCCATTTTGTGCCGCTATATCCGGCACAAAATAGATCACCCACCGGGGCGCTGGCGCCCAGCGATCAATCAAGCAGCTCGACGGCGTCGCCGACAGCCAGTTGGCCGTCGGCGAGGATGTCCGCGCGCAGGCCGCCGCGGTGCACGAGCGCGCGCAGCACCGGGCGCGACGCGTAGTGCTGGACGACCGTGCACGGTTCGCACAGCCGCATCCCGCGGCAGCGCACGTCGCCGACCGCAAACCGCCGGCCGACGAGCTTGTTGAGCTCGATCCCGCGCGTGACGATGTTGCGGCGATGCTCGCCGGGTGACAGCGGCGGGTCGAAGGACTCGCACACCTCGGCCTCGATCAAGGTCAGGGCGCTGCCGGCCACCCCGGATGGGAACGTGCCGGTGCCGCTCAGGTGGCGGTCGCCCTGCAGCCCTCCGCCGGCGACGGCGCTCGCGACCGGCATCGACACCGCCGGCGCGCCGGCCGACGGCGCCACCCAGATCGCCTCGACGGTGCCGGCGCCGGCGGGGGCGGGCGGACGCGCCGGCAGCGCCAGCGCGATGTCCGTCGCCGCGAGCACGAAACCGTCCTCGATCCGCTCAAACGCGCCGCCCGCCGCGGCCGGGTCCCACACGACCCCGGACGGGACGCCAAACATCACGACCGCACGACGACCGCCGGCGCGCCCGCCGCCCGCGCCGAAGCCACCGCCATCGACCCGCGCGATCCACGGTCCCGGCCACGCAAAGGACGCCGGGTCGGCGATCGGCACCAGGCCCACCCCCAGCCCGCCCAGCCACCGCGTCACCGTCCAGTCGGTGGCTGGATCCTCTCCCTCCCGCGGGCGCGGCAGGCGGTCGTAATCGAGCTCGAGGATCGTTGCCATGCAGGCGAGAAACGACGCCACATCGGTCGACGAGTCCGAGCCGGCAAGCGCAACCTCCCTCACGGTTGACATGTAACACGATTCCGTTCACGCCGGGTGCCGGGCGGTGTTAACGTACGTTTGCCGCCGCGGCAACCAACGCCACAAATCTCGGAGTGGAGGGTTGCGAAATGACTGTTCTCCGTCGTTTCCTTCGGCGGGGCCGCTGGCTGGTGCCAGTGGTCCTAGCAGGGGCCCTGGTCCCGTTGAGCCTCGCGTCGGCGACGCCGTCCCGACCGGCCGCGCGCGCCGCTCAGGCGTCCAACTGGCTGGCGACCTGGGGCGCGAGTCCGCAGGTCGCGACGCCTGGGAGCCTCGCGGCGACCGGGTTTGACAACCAGACCGTGCGCAACGTCGTCTTCACCAGCGCCGCCGGGTCGATCGTCAGGGTGCGCTTCACGAACACGTTCGGCACCCAGCCGCTGCTGATCGGTGACGCGGCGATCGCGCTTGCCAGCCCCGGCGCTGCCGCCGGCACCAGCGCGGCGACGGTCGCCGGCACGAACACGCGGCTGACGTTCGCCGGCAAGCGCTCGATCCTGATCGCGCCCGGCGCGGAGGCGCTCAGCGACCCCGTTGCGATGACGGTCCCGGCGCTGGCGGATCTGGCCGTCAGCGTCTACCTGCCGCAGTCCACCGGTCCGGCGACCAACCACTCAGACGCCCAGCAGGACAACTGGGTGGCGGCGGGCGACCACGCGCTCGGCACCAGCGGCACGGCGTTCACCACCGACACGCAGTCGTGGTACTTCATTGACGGCATCGACGTCGTCGCCGCAAGTCAGGACATCGGCACGGTGGTCGCGTTCGGCGACTCGATCACCGACGGCTACCACTCGGACGTCGACGCCAACGGCCGCTGGCCCAACGACCTCGCGCGCCGGCTCGACGCGCTCACCGGTGACACGCTCAGCGTCGCCGACGAGGGCATCAGCGGCAACCGGGTGCTCAACGACTCGCTCTGCTGCGGTGTCAACGCGCAGGCCCGCTTCGAGCGCGACGTGGTCGAGCGCGCCGGCGCCAAGGACGTGATCCTGCTCGAGGGGATCAACGACATCGGCTTCAGTCAGCTGGCGTCCAGCCCGCTCACCAACCCGAACACGAACGTGTCGGCCGCCCAGATCATCGCCGGCTACGAGCAGCTGATCGCCGACGCGCACGCGGGCGGCCTGAAGATCTTCGGCGCGACGCTGACCCCGTTCCGGGGGGCGAGCTACTGGTCGGCGCAGGGAGAGCTCAAGCGCGAGGCGGTCAACAAGTGGATCCTCACCAGCGGCGCGTTTGACGGGGTGATCGACTTCGCCAAGGCGGTCGCCGAGCCGGGCGATCCGCAGGTGATGAACCCGGCGTTTGACAGCGGCGATCACCTGCACCCCAACGATGCCGGCTATCAGGCGATGGCGAACGCGATCGACCTGTCGATGCTGACCGGCAGCTGAGCTAGTTACACAGCGATGTCCGCGCCCCGGCCGCGGGGCGCGGACACGCGCCCCGCCGCGCCGCCCGCGGCAACCGGCGAATAGGCTCCAGCCGATGGACGACCGACCGAGCCCGCTCGCGTGGTGGCAGCGCGGCGTGATCTACCAGATCTATCCGCGCAGCTTCGCCGACTCAGATGGCGACGGGGTCGGCGACCTGCGGGGGATCGCCGCGCACCTCGACCATCTGCGCGGCGCGCCCGACTCGCTCGGCGTCGACGCGATCTGGCTGTCGCCGTTCTACCCGTCGCCGATGGTCGACTTCGGCTACGACGTGTCGGACTACACCGACGTCGATCCGGTGTTCGGCACGCTCGCCGACTTCGACGCGCTGCTGGACGGCGCCCACCGGCGCGGGATCAAGGTGATGATCGACTGGGTCCCCAACCACACCTCCGACCAGCACCCGTGGTTCTTGGAATCACGCGCGAGCCGTGACAGCCCCAGGCGCGATTGGTACGTGTGGCGCGACCCGGCGCCCGGCGGCGGCCCGCCCAACAACTGGCGCTCGGCGTTTGGCGACGGCGACCCCGCGTGGACGTTGGACGACGCCACCGGCCAGTTCTACCTGAACTCGTTCACGCCCCAGCAGCCCGACCTCAACTGGGACAACCCGGAGGTCGAGCGGGCGATGCACGACGTGCTGCGCTTCTGGCTCGACCGCGGCGTCGACGGCTTCCGGATCGACGTCGTGTTCAAGCTCGCCAAGGACCCGCAGCTGCGCGACAACGAGCCCGGCCGCCGCCACGACCTGGACTGGCCGCCGGTCCACGAGCGGCTGCGCCGGATCCGCGCGGTCGTCGACAGCTACGCGGACCGGATGATCGTCGGCGAGGTGTACCTGCTGGACCTGCGCCAGCTGGTCAGCTACATCAACAGCGGCGACGAGCTGAACCTCGCGCACAACTTCGTGTTCGTCCTTCTGCCCTGGAGCGCGGCGCAGATGCGCGATTCGGTCCGCCGGTTCGAGCAGCTGGCCGAGCCGCAAACCTGGCCCGCCTGGTTTCTGGAGAACCACGACCACTCGCGCGTTGCGACCCGCTACGCGGGCGCGCCCGGCAGCGGGGACCGGCGCGCGCGCGTCGCCGCGATGCTGGTCGTCGCCCTGCGCGGCACCCCGTTTCTGTTCCAGGGCCAGGAGCTCGGCCTCCCCGACGCCGTGATCGCGCCCGAGCGGGTCCTCGACGTCGACGGCCGCGACCCGGTCCGCGCCCCGATCCCGTGGCGGCGCCCGTCGCGCGCCGGCACCGGCGCCGGCTTCAGCACGGGCGCGCCGTGGCTGCCGCTCGTCGCGCCAGCCGAGCAGCTGTGCGTCGAGGCCCAGCACGACGATCCGGGGTCGACGCTGCACTTCACCCGCCGCCTGCTGGCGCTGCGCGCCACCAGGCCCGCGCTGCAGGCCGGCTCCCAGCAGCAGCTGCGCTCGGCGGCGGATTCCTTCTGCTTCCTGCGCGAGCTCGACGGCGAGCGGCTGCTCGTGGCGCTCAACTTCAGCTCGGAGCCGGTCGCGCTCGAGCTCCCCGACGGCCTGGTCGCCACCAGCGCGACGCTCGAGCTCTCGACCGCCGCCCCGGCGCGCGGCGCCGTCGCGATCGCAGACCTGAGGGAGCTGGCGCTCGGACCCGACGAGGGCATGATCCTGGCGCTCGATTAGCAGTTAGGATCACCGTCAGGCCCGTCGCGCAAAGAGGGGAGGATCTTCGTGCAGCTGTGCTTGATGATCGAAGGGCAGGAGGGCGTCACCTGGCCGCAGTGGCTGGCGCTTGCGCAGGCCTGCGAGGCCCACGGCGTGCCGGCGCTGTTTCGCTCCGATCACTACCTCAACCTCGACGGTCGCCACCCCGAGCGCGGGGCGCTGGACGCGTGGGGGACGGTCACTGCGCTGGCCGCGGTGACGTCGACCGTGCGGCTCGGGACGCTCGTCTCGCCGGCGACCTTCCGCCACCCGTCGAACCTGGCGAAGCTCGTCACGACCGCCGACCACGTGTCCGGCGGGCGCATCGACCTCGGCCTCGGCGCCGGCTGGCACGAGCGCGAGCACGCCGCGTACGGGTTCCCGTTTGCCGCGACGCGCGTCCGGATCGACGTGCTCGAGGAGCAGCTTCAGGTCGTGCTCGGCAACTGGGGCGAGGGGCCGTTCTCGTTTGACGGGGCGCACTACCAGGTGCGCGAGCTCGACGCGCTGCCCAAGCCCGTGCAGAGCCCGCACCCGCCGCTGATCATGGGCGGCACCGGCGGTCCACGCAGCGCGGCGCTCGCGGCGCGGTTTGCCGACGAGTACAACACGCCGTTTGCGTCGATCGACGACGTGCGCGAGCGCAAGGCGCGGATCGACGCCGCGTGCGAGCGGGCGGGGCGCGAGCCGCTGCCGTTCTCGATCATGACCGGCGTGCTCAGCGGCGCCGACGAGGCCGAGGTCGCAGCGCGCGCGCGGCGGCTGGGCGAGCGCACCGGCCAGGACGCCGGCGGGTGGTTGCGCGAGCCGCCGCACGGCTGGGTGATCGGCACCTTCGGCCAAGCCGCCGAGCAGTTGATCGCGCTGCGCGAGGCCGGGGTCGCGAGGGTCATGTGCCAGCAGCTGCTGCACGACGACCTCGAGGCGGTCGCCCAGCTCGGGGGCGAGCTGTCCCCGCGGGTCGCCGCCTGAAATACATTTGGCATCGTGCGCCGCCGCGCCCGGAGGCACGTCGATGCCAAGCCGATGGCTCCGGTGCCCGGTGGCGGGCGCGGCGATCGGCGCTGATCGTCGCCCGGAGGCCGCCCCGCGAAGCCGTCCGACCGCGGTTCACACTAAGCTCGCGGGACAATGGCATATACAAACACCGAGGCGCGCGGTCAGCTGCTCGCGGATCTTGCCGGTGCTGCCGACCAGCTTGCGCTTGCGCTTGCGTGCCTCGGCACGGCGTACGAGCAACTCGACCAGCAGCGCGCCGACGAGCTCGAGCAACAGCTGTTTCACCCGGTGCAGCTCGCCTACGGACGGGCGCAGCGCACGCACACCGAATTCGCCCGCCGCTACGGGCTGCCACCGCGGACGTTTCCCGCTGCGTCGGCGGGGCTCGAGTCGCAGGGGCCGATCACGCTGATCGAGCGCGCCGGCGACGCCGCCGGCGACGCTGATCAGGCAATTGCGGAGCTGCAGGACTCGATGTTGCCGGTCGAGGTTGGCGATCCCGAGCTGCGGGCGGGGTTGGCTGGAGTGCGCGAGCTGGTCAGCCACGTGCCCTCGCGTGCGCACGACCTCGTGCGCAGCGTCGGGCGGTAGCTTGGGCGGCTAGCTCGAGGGTGCCGCGCTGGCCGCGAGGTCGCGGATGTACTGCGCGATCACTGCCTCGGTGGTCCGTCGGACTGGGGGTGTGGCGGTGCTGGAGGGCTTCTCGGCTCGTCTCATCTGTCCTCCTGGGAGAGCGGTGTCTTGTACGATGTGCTTCGTACATTAGCAGATTGTTCGATGACCTTCGTACATGTTGCTTCTCAACATGGACTAAGGGTCAGGGCCTCCGTCGGGGCTTGCCTGTAGCATCGCGGCCGGCCATAACGGCTGCATAACAATCAGGAGGCCTCGTGCAGACCCAAACCGCTGGCGGTGCGACCGCACCGGATGTGGCGCCCGCGCCCAAAGCAAGGGTCGCGCCGATAGTTGAGGTACGGCCGGTGTCGATGCCGGTCGTCGACCGGGTCGCGAGCGGGGTGGTGACGGCTGTGCCGCCGATCATGGTCGCGGTCGGGATGTGGTTCGGGTGGATGGGCAACCTGCTCAACTGGCAGGACCTGCTGATCCTCGCGTTGAGCTACATGATCGTCGGCAGCGGCATCACGGTCGGCTTTCACCGCCTGCTCACGCACCGCAGCTTCAAGTGCCACCGGCTGCTGCGCGCCGGCTTCGCCGCGCTCGGCTCCGCGGCGGCCGAGGGGCCGGTGATCGATTGGGTCGCGACGCACCGCAAGCACCACCAGTACTCCGATGTCGACGGCGATCCGCACAGCCCCCATGTCGGTCACGGCAGCGGCTGGCGCGGGGCGTTCGGGGGTCTCGTGCACGCGCACCTCGGCTGGGTGTTCAGCGACATGGAGGTCGCCGACGAGCGCCGGTACGCCAAGGACCTGGTTGCCGACCCGCTGATCCGGTTCGTCGACCGCACGTTCGTGGTGTGGGTGATCGCAGGGCTCGCGGCGGCGTTTGGGCTCGGCGTCGCGCTGTCGGGGACCGTCGAGGGCGGCCTCACGGCGCTGCTGTGGGGGGGTGCCGCGCGGATCTTCTTCATGCACCACGCGACCTTCTCGATCAATTCGCTGTGTCACTTCTTCGGCCGCCAGGACTATGCGACGGGGGACGAGTCGCGCAACCTCGCCTGGCTCGCGATCCCGACCTGGG
>JBEKRJ010000255.1:0-7584 GCA_049518835.1 Solirubrobacteraceae bacterium | reverse complement strand
CGGGCCGATGAAAGCCAAAACCTACGCGCTGGACGACATCATCGTCGTTGTGATGCGCGGCAGCGGCTTCACGCCCCTAGAGCAGACGATCATGGACTCAGGGCAGCCCGAGCGGGTCGTCTGGATGCGCCACGATTTCCAGCACATGGTCACCAAGCGCTTCACCGACACGATCCAGGAGCTCACCGGCCGCAAAGTCCTCGCGTTCCTCTCCCAAGCCCACGTCGAGCCCGACGTCACCGTCGAGATGTTCTTCGTCGACCAGCCACTCGACGGCTTCGGAGCCGTCGAGATCGTCGACCCCGACTAGCCGGATCGGCGACGCGCACGGGATGGCCGCTCCTTGAGTTCGTGTCCCAGTGTCCCAAAGGCAAAGCCCGATACATGTGGCCGGCGATCGGCGTCGGCTCCTGTTTGGCGAGTCTCGTTGAGAAGTCGAGTTACTCGCGGGGGTGCGCCGATGAGCTGTGTCCAGTCGAGTCGGTGAAGGGAACGATCGCCGGTCAGGCGACGGCGGGCAGATCGGTGTACAGCTGGGTGGTGGCGATGTTGGTGTGGCCCAGCGTCGTTTGTAGGGACTGTGGCTCGACGCCGCTGGCGAGCAGGTGTGTCGCGCAGGCGTGGCGGAGCGTGCGTGGTGTGATCCGCTCGGCCAGCCCGGCTGTGCGCGCGTGGTGCTGGACGATCTTGTAGATCCCTTGGCGTGTGAGCCCGTTTCCGTGCTGGTTTACGAACAGGCGCGGCTGCTTGCGCGGCCGTAGGAGCACCGGGCGGCCCTGTTCGAGGTAGGCGCGGATCGCGGCCAGCGCGCTGTCGGGGACCGGCACGAGCCGTTCCTTGGGCCCGTCGGCGTCGGCGCGGAGCATGGCGGTCTCGAGGTCGAGGTCGTTTGGCTGGAGCGCGATCGCCTCCGAGACGCGCATTCCGCACGCGTACAGCAGTTCGAGCAGCGCGCGGTAGCGTAGCGCCGCGGGGCTTGTTCCGCGGGGCTGGGCGAGCAGCCGCTGGATGTCCTGGCGGCTGAGCGGCTGTGGGCGGCGCTTGGCGAGCCGCGCGCTGCTCAGCTCGCTCGCCGGGTTGCGCTCGATTATTCCGCGATCGCGGAGGTGGCGGTAGAACGAGCGCATGCACGCGATCTTGCGCTGCAGCGTTGCCGGCGCGAGTGGTGTCGTGCTGTTGGCCAGCTCGTCGACGAATGCGTCCAGCTCGGCGGGCTCGACCGCGAGCGCGTCACGCCCGCGGTCGGCGAGAAACGCGCCGAACTGAACAAGGTCGCTGCGGTAGGCGTCGACCGTGTTGCGCGCGAGGCCGCGTTCCTGCTCGAGATCGGTAAGGAAGTCGAGCACGAATTGCTCGAAGGTTTGCGGGGCTCGTGGCAAGCGAGTACGTGGACGGCGCTTGGCGAGCCGCGCGCTGCTCAGCTCGCTCGCCGGGTTGCGCTCGATCATTCCGCGATCGCGGTGGTGACGGTAGAACGAGCGCAGGCACGCGATCTTGCGCTGCAGCGTCGCGGGCGCGAGTGGTGTCGTGCTGTTGGCCAGCTCGTCGATGAATGCGTCCAGCTCGGCGGGCTCGACCGCGAGCGCGTCACGCCCGCGGTCGGCGAGAAACGCGCCGAACTGCGCCAGGTCGCTGCGGTAGGCATCGACCGTGTTGCGCGCGAGGCCGCGCTCGTGCTCGAGATCGGTAAGGAAGTCGAGCACGAGTTGCTCGAAGGTTTGTGGAGCTCGTGGCGAGCGAGCGCTCATAGCGGGACTGTTCGCCGGCCCCGACGCGAATCCTTGCGCGCCGCGACGCCGATCGGTGATCTCGAGGAGCTGCGCCGATGCGCCGGAAACCCAATTCGACCGGGCGCACTCGGAGGCGGGTCGTCGGCTGCGGAGTAGGCTGTATCGCCGCGTCGTCTCAAGCCGTGCGAGCGGATGGCTTCAAGAGCTGTCGTAGCTACACGCAGCTCAGCAGCCGGATGCTCAGCTGTCGACCTTCCAGGCCTCGCAGCAGACCGCTTGGAGGAGTCTTGGACGGGGCCTCGAATAGGTAGCGAGAAGTCAAATCCGCGAACCCGCCCATGCAGCTGCCAACCTGTGGGGCAGACGCTTGCCGGAGGGGTCCTCGGGGGTTGAGCGGACGGGTCGAAGCCGAGGCGACATTGGGTGGTCAGCCCTAGAAGATGGGGTAGCGCCATCATTCGCGCAAAATCCAACGCTTAATGTTTGTCGCCACTCGGTAATCACGGATCGCTGCCCCGCCTCACTAAACGACGCGGCGCGACCCCAACGCCGAAGGGAAGCAGGAGTCTGAGCGGCGGAGCAGAAGCGGGCGGCGCCGGGCATCGGATTGCCGCTTCCGTTTCCCCAGCAGCGTCAGCCCGGCTCGATCGGGCCGCCGAGACGTCTGCTTCACGTCTTCGCGAGCTACGCCTTCGCGGCCGACGCCGGGCGCCGGTTCGTGCTTCTCGGCATGGCTGCCTCCATGCTTGCTCGCTCGCGCCAAGATGCGCGGGTAGGATCGGTTTCGAGCGCGGGTTCGTTTGGTACCGGTGGTGCCACGCATCAACCGCTAATGCCTGCACGACGATGAAGCACGGCTCCCGGAACTTTGGTGGCGTGCAGCGCACTTGCTTCGCGTTCGTCCTAGCGGGTTGGCGGCGATAAGTTCCCGGTCATGTGCACGCTCCCGCGGCTACGCGAAGCGGTGGCGCTGGGCGCGACGCTGTCCGTCGCGCTCGCCGCGTGCGGTGGCTTCGGAGGTGGTGCGGCCGCTTCCATATTTGTGCGCACGTGTTCGGTGGTCGGTCACGGCGGTCTCGCAGCGGATTACCGGACACGAGCACTCGTTCTCGGCCCGCTGGCACTGGCTAATGTCAGAACGTACCGGGCCAGCCAGGCACCGCCTGGTCATGTCGGCGGACGCTACGGCGCCTACGAAATCATTGCGGTCGTCAGGCATGGCGCGACTGTGACGCTCAGGCTCCCGCGCTCGGAATGGGCGACGGTCGGCCTCCTGTATGACCCCAACAAGTTCCGCGACGACGGCGCCTATCTGATCAAGAACCTGGCGCAGGCGGTCCGGTTCCAGGCGTGCAGCTCCGCCAGCTTCAACCACGGCGTGAGCCAGTTCGACGGCGGCTTCGTGATCACGCGACCGCAATGCGTCCATTTCACGGTCACCGCTGATGGCCGCGCCTTCCCAGGCGACTTCCCGGCAGCCGCGCCTTGCAATGGCTGGCGGCCCGTGCCAGCTCGAGACTGACGACTCGCGTCCGAGGCCGACTGCGTGACTGCCGCAACCCCGGTTGCGTTGATGGCGACTAACTGCTCTTAGTCGCCACCGATCAGGGCTGGGCGGCGACAAACGGGTCTGGAGAGGTGTGCGATCCGGCTTTCGCCGTGGCGACAAATAGGTGGCGACAAACATTAAGCGTTGGATTTCGCGTGGATGATGTCGCTACCCCAGGGAGGAGGGGCATGTGTGGCTCGCCGCCGGCGCTCGCGGTCAGTCGCGGACCGCCGCCGCGGCGGGCTCGAGGACGAGCCGCCATGGCGCCGTGACGTTGGTGAGCGGCTCGGGCGGCGGGTCGGTCAGCGCGATCGGATCTCCGGCCGTCGTGGCGCTGCCGCGGCCCTCGAAGAGCGCGACGCAGGCGTTGCCGTCCAGGCGGGAGGGGAAGCGGACCCCGCTGGCGCCTCGGTCGAACAGGTCCGCGGCGATCGTCTGCGTGATCGGTCGCCGGCTGGTTGTGATCTCGTGCAGATCGAGGTGCTGCAGGCCGTGCTCGAGCAGCAGGTCGAGGTGGCGATCCTCGAGTTCTTGGCGGGTGGGCACATCGGTGAGATCGACCAGCGGTCCGTCAAGCTCCAGCTCGACGGCGACCAGGACGTGCTGGTGACGCCATTGCGCCGTGACCGGCGTGGGCGTGAAGTCCTGCGCGGCCTCAGGCCCGTAGCGCTCGACGTGGCGGCGCATCGCGCCGAGGTCGGGGCGGAAGTCGGCCAGGACCTCGCGCAGGCAGGTCTCGGGCAACCCGGCGCAATAGATGGTGCGGAAACGGCCACGAATGTCGTCGAAGCGATGGCTGAACTCGTACAGCTCACGCGGGGCGAAGCCGAGCGGGTCGGCGTGGTAGCCGACCCGCCACAGAGCTCGCCCGACGCCGGGCGGCGGGATCACGCCTGAAAGCTGGCCAGCTGCCGCGCGGCGCGCACGACGGCCGCGAACTCGGCCGTGTCGGTGGTGGCGCCGAGCACCTCGATCGGCGCGCGATCGTCCAGACGGGTGTTGGTGCCAAACAGCCACGCGCGCGTCGTCTTGGCGTCGTAGGCGTCGACGAGCATCCGCACCACCTTGTAGCCCTCGCGCAGCCGCCGCTCGGTGCTGCCATGTGGTTCGGGGCCGTCCTCGCGGGCGTAACGGCCAATCTGCTTGGCGTCGACGAGCCCGGCGATCGCGGCGGCGACCCGCTGGCCGACCGCCTCCTGCAGGTAGCCCGCGATCTCGCGGATCGAGCGCGTCGCTGCCTCGTCATCGAGACGCTGCGCTGCGCTGACGGTCAGGACGGGCATCTCAGATCTCCAATCTCGTCGCCTTCTACAC
Source organism: Solirubrobacteraceae bacterium (assembly GCA_049518835.1). Taxonomy (GTDB): domain Bacteria; phylum Actinomycetota; class Thermoleophilia; order Solirubrobacterales; family Solirubrobacteraceae; genus Palsa-465. Next base: position 2,991 of record JBEKRJ010000255.1, on the reverse strand, counting down.
GCAGAACTCTACCATCCTCAACCCATAAAACAAACCCTGAAAGTACACCGCTTGATCGGCCGCTCGGCGGCGTCCTTGACCTCCAAGCTCCGGAGCAGGCCGCTTGTAGGAGTCTGAGGGGCCCGCGGCAAGGATGTCGGGAGGGCACAGGCGGCGAGGCGCACGGCTGGGTCCACTCGGGTCCGTCGTCGGGTCGGCACGGGGCGCGTCGCTCGACGAAGGGTCACGGCGTGGCGGCCTCCATACGCAACCTGGTGCAGAGCGTGTGGTGGGGACCCGCTGCTCGCAGTAGGCGATCACGCCAGGTTGGCCGGTTGCTGCTGGCCTACGATCCCGGGCCATGGGACGCGAGATTGACGAGGTGCTTGCCGCGATCGAGCAGCGGATCGCTGCCGCCCAGACCGAGATCGCGTCGCTGGAGGTCGCCCGGTCGGTGCTCGCGGGTGTGGGCGCGTTGACGGGCAGATCCGTGCTCGATGGCCAATCCGAGGCCGGAGGCGCTGGTCGTCCGCGCCGCCGCAGTGCCACCCGTCGGCCAAGGACCGCGCGTCGGTCACGAGCGGACGTCGCCGAGCTCAAGCGGCTCCTCGCCGAGTCGGACGGCGGGCTGAGCGGCAGCGCGCTGGCTGACCTCGCCGGCGTGCCCGCCGCGACGGTCAGGGCGCAGCTGCGGGAGCTCGAGCGTGCCGGTGAGGTTCGATCCGCCGGCGAGCGGCGGGGCACGCGGTGGACGCTGGTCAGCGACGAGGACCGCATCGCAGAGCGAGTCGCCGAGCTGGACCGATCCCGCGCTACTCCATCCGTTCCCAGACAGAGCTGAGCGACTGTCGGAGAGGTGTGGGCATGTCGCACTGGATGCCGAACGATCCAGATCGCAGCCGCCGCGCGCGTGCCGTGCTGGACGAGGTCGTCGACGAGCTGCTCACCGTGGGCAGCCTCAAGCTTGATGACCCTCCGAGCGAGGCTTGCGGCGGGTCCACCGAGGCCTGGGATGACGTACTGCGCGCCACCGCGGACGCGGCGGCGATGCTCGCCCGCTACTCCGAGCTCGCGCGCGGACCGTCAGAGCCCGACGGCGAGCGGCTGTCTGATCTGGCTCGTCGCGCGCAGCAGGCGGTCGCTCACCTGGTCAGCTTGATCGTGATCGAGCTCGGAGTGCCGGTGGACCGGACGAAAGTCGTGGAGGAGGCCTCGCAGTTCCTCGACGAGGTCGACCAGGAGGATGACGGCGTCTGGCATGCCCAGGACGCGATCGGCAGCCTGCTGCAGGCGCGGCTGATCTGCGCCGAGGAGCAGGTCGAGATGCCGCCGGCTGAGCTCGCGCGCGCGTCCGTCGCGATCCTGGCACCGCTTCTCGCTCAGGCTGCGTGCCTACGCTGGCCATAGACCTGCATCTTTGTTGCCCCAGACATATCCGCGTCGCGACCGCGTCAGCTGGCGCCAGTCCTGGCTACAGCACCCGGGGGTGCCAAGCGCAGCTTGTGCGACGGACGGCGGCGCAGTGTCTACCGTTGTGCGGATAGCTCGACCGACTGGCGCTCAGCGGATTGGCTTGCTAGGCGGTCCGATTCGGCTGGTTTGACCGCGCGGCCCGGCTACCCGAGCTACGGCGACTTTCAGCCTCACGTGGAGCCGCCGGGGTGACGCGCTCCGCTGGTTCTGGTTGATCCACTCCGGGGTACAGCCAAGATAAGCCCAAAAGGTGTAGTAGATCCGCTGATCCGTGTTGATCGCGGCCTATTTGTCGGTCAGGAGCAGGTCGAGAGCTCGTGTGCGGTCTTCTGCGCTCGGGCGTGTGTAGATCCGGGTCGTTTCGAGGCGGGCGTGGCCGAGGAGCTCGGCGACAATGACGAGGTCTGGGGTCCGGGTAGGAGCAGAAACAAGCGCTAAGGCGTTCAGTTTTGCGAACAGTCCGTCCGCGGCCGGCGCGATCCTGTCGCTGTGGCGCGCGGATCGATCGGCAGCGAGCAGTGGCGTCGGGCGTGGCAGCGCGAGTCGCGGCTGTTGACGCGCGTGCGACGTGCCGCGTGGCGGCGGGAGATGGCCGAGCTTGAGCGGACGTGGGCGATCGCCGGCGCGCACGCCGAGGGCGTCTCGATCCGCAAGATCGCAACGGCGGCCGGGCTGGGCCCGACCCGTGTCCACGCGATCGTCGGCGACGCCGAACTCCGTCTCGATCCGCAAGATCGCAACGGCGGCCGGGCTGGGCCCGACCCGTGTCCACGCGATCGTCGGCGACGCCGAACTCGACGGTCTCGACGCGGCCTTGGGCGAGCTGCGCTCGCTGTACGGCTGGCCAGCGCCGGAGGACCCTGAGGGCAGTCGCGATGAGGAACTGACCGGCCGCGAGCTGATCGCCGAGCGGCTGCGCGATGAGGTTCAGTGGCTGCGGGACTGCGCCGGCTGGCTTGAGCAGCTCGAGCTCGGTGAGTACCCGGCGGTGGTCAACCTGCGCCCTGACGGCGATCATCCCGACCGCTGCAACATCGTGGTCGACCTCGATCGCGTCCGGCGCGTGCTGCTGCGGATCGCCGCCGACGTCGACGAGCTCGCCCGCGCCCGCACCGTCGAGGACCTCGAGCACGCCCAGATCGATCCCGACATGCGTGCCGAACGCCGCCGGCGTCTGGCCGAGTCTCCGCTCGCGTTCCCCGCTCACGGTCACAGCATCCGCCAGTACCGCGAGGCGCTGTATGAGTTCGAGCAGGAGCGCTGGCGCCGCGGGGAGACCGACTCGCACCCGCTTGACCGCGGCATCTACCCACCGTAGAACGTAGCTGGCGACCCGGCGTGGCGGCCAACGGGAGCGCTGGTGTTCACCAAAGCGAACGGCTTACCGCTGTTTTCTGCTCCATTCCTACCCGGACCCCAAACCGCGGCCGCGTCTCACGGACATAGTCGTCGAAGATCGACTTCCCGCCCTGATAGCCGATCTCCCCGGCCATCTCCCGCAACCGCTGCGACTGGATCCGCGGATCCGCCCGCAGCTGC
>JBEKRJ010000254.1:0-6815 GCA_049518835.1 Solirubrobacteraceae bacterium | reverse complement strand
GCAGCAGCTCCGCTCGGAGGGCCAGCAGCTCATCTACCTTGCCGCTGCCAGCGTGAGGTAAAGCCCGCTCCACGAAACTGAGCGCATCGACGTAGGCGGCCACGTTGGCCGCGTCCTGCGCGGCGCGCAGCAGCCAGGGCACCGCCTCGGCAGCCCGACCGCCGGCTATCAGATGACCGGCCACCCGCGCCGGTGCTGCGCCGCCAGAGGCCAGTCGCTGGGCCGTCTCCCGGTGGGCGGCCAAGCGCCGGTGGTCGGGCAGCGAGCGCTCGAGTGCCTCGCGCAAGAGCGCGTGGCGAAACCGGTAGGTGCCATCGCTCTCCTCAAGCACGCCAGCCGAAAGCGCCGAATCCAGCGCCGCGAACGCGTCATGCTGTTCGAGCCCAACCAGGCTAGAGAGCTCGTCCGCTGTAGCTTCGCCGCCGGCGATCGCGATCCGCGCGAGCACGCCCATGAGCGTGGGCTCCAGACGCGCCAGACGGCTGTCAAGAATCTCGTAGACACGGCCTGGAACCTCGACCGCCCTCTTCGAATCCACCGTCGCCGCCAACTCCTCAGTGAAGAAAGGGTTGCCGCGCGCGAGCCCGAAGATCGCTTCGGTCGTCTCGTCGGCAAGGGGCCTATCCGATACTTGCTCCGCGATCCTCCGGGAGCCCTCGCGATCGAGCGGGGCGAGCGCGATCTCGCTCGCGACCAACCGTTGCTCAAACAGACCCGAGCGTGTCCGATCGAGCGCCGCGATCCGGGGACGATCGCGAAATGACATCACGATCAAGAACGGCTGATAGCGCGCCGTCCGTGCGAGGTAGTGCACGAGCTGAAGCGTCGCCTCGTCGGTGGCGTGAAGGTCATCGAGCAGCAGGACCGCTCCCCGTTCCCCGGCGGCACGTGCGAACACCTGCGCGACGCTTGAGAAGATCCTTTGCCGGTCCGCCCTGGGCTCCGGATCTGCCGCAGGCGCCGGCGACGCCGCCGTCACGCGACCCAGCTCGACCTGAGCCGCGCTCGTCAGCGAGAGCGCGAAGTCAGGCCGCGCGGCCAAAAGACGATCGAGCGCCTCCGCGATTGGCGCGTAGGGAAGCGGGCCCTCCTCCTCCCGTGCCGCGCCGCGCATGGTCGTCCACCCCGACGACGACGCCTCCGCCAGCAGCGCCTCGCACAGGCGGGTCTTACCAACACCTGGCTCGCCACTGACCATCAGGACGCCCCCGCGTCCTTCAGATGCCTTTCGCCACGCGGCCTTGGCGGTCGCTAGCTCAGAATCCCGACCTATCAACGGTGGCCGCTCCGGTAACGGCGCCACCGCAGCCGGACCGCGAGCGATCTCCTCGCGGAGGGCAAGTGCCTCCGCTCCGGGCTGCAACCCAACCTCCGCGAGCGCTGCGCTCAGACGCTCGAACTGGCGCAGCCCAGCAGGACGATTGCCAGCATGGGCGTATCGGCGCATCAGTGAGCGATGCGCCTCCTCGTCCGTGGGCTCTTGAGCGACCACCTCCTCCCACCGTCCACGGGCCCGCAACGATCGCAGGTACGCCAGCCTCAGCCGCTCACGCGCCTCGCTTGCCCACTCGGCGTATCGATCTTCAGGCAACAGCTCCCCGCCGTAAAGCGCGGGGTCGTTCTCGGCCTCAAAGCACTCGACGTCCGTCTTCACTACCGCCCCCGGTGCGAGCCCAACTTGCCCTCCACGAACTACAACCGCATCCGATTCGCCAATCGCGCGGCGGGCGAAGTGCGCCGCCTTGTGCAAGTTCGCCAACGCCGCGTCATACGGCAACTCCGGCCAAAGCGCCTCGATCACCTGATCGCGATGCAACCGATGCCCCCCAGCCAGCGCAAGGACCTTCACCAACTCCGCCCCACGACGATGCTGCCACGCCTCCTCAGGCACAAGGCCACCATCTCGCAACACCTGAAAACCGCCCAGCAACCGAACCTCAAGACGCTCCATCGGGAGACGATCTTCGCTCCCAACGACGGCGCGCGCAAGAGCGCCAAATCAACGGTTCCAGATCACGCTGTCCACCTCGCGACCGGCAGCGCCACTTCATCCCACGAGCTGCCGGGTGAACCTGCTCCGCTCCCGCGGGGCCAATCGACGGCCGCCCCGACGAGAGTCCAGTCTGCCCGCACGGGACGCATAGCGCCGCTACTCCGTTCCCAGCGCGAGAATCAGTTGTCATCGCGGCCGGTCTCGCCACCGCTTCGGACGATCTTCGACAGCGACGTCGAGCGACTTGACGAGACGCCCGCCTTCCTGGGCGAGCAGAAGTACGACCTGGCGAGTGCTTGCTGGGATTCGGCTAACCCGCACTGCCGCTTGGGACGAGGCGCGGAACTGCGCTGTGGCCGACGCCGAGCTGGTGCTCCCCACCGGAGCGGAAGTGACTGCTCGTCCGACCACCGCTGGCTGGCGCTGCCGGCGCCTCGATTGTGCGACGCCTACAACCGAGGCCTTGTCGGCCCGATCGCGCGCCACGACCGCAGCCCGCCGCCCAAGACGAAAGCGAAAGTGAGCGGCCGATCGCCGTCGACCCGGTCGTGCATAGGCATCACTGCGCCGTCGACCGCCGCGAGCATCGTCGACCTGGCTGTCGCCATCGCCGAATCCAAGCGTGCGCGGTCCAGCCCGGCACGACTGCTTCGGCTCTCGTGCCTGCTCGGGCCGCGCTTGCGCAATGCCTACGGAAGGGAACGCCAGCGCCGACCCATGCTGACGATCGCTTCGACGATTCACGGCACCCGCACCGGACGCTTCCTACCGATCGCGCTCGTCGGGAGCCCGCGTCTCGTCGGAGCGGCACAGGCGCCGTGTCGGGCGCTCGCTTCTCGCGCATTGCGCAACTGGGGTTCCACTCGCCTCCGCCGACGTACCGATACGTCTCGTGCCTATGTAGAGCCTGACGACCGGCGAACCTCGGTGCGCTTCTGCGTGTCGTCGAGGCCGTTGCGCAAACCATTCAAATGGCCACTGCTCTAGTGACGGTGGGGGAACGTCATCAGTAAATGGCGGTATTGGACCCGTTCTCCCAATTTCTCGCGGCGATGGGTGTCACCAGTATGTGTTATCCCGCCAACCAATTGATGCACCGGGTTTCTGACCGGTTTGTGCAACAGCCTCCGTCCGCTGGGGAAGCGACCGGCCCTGTCGTCGCGGCGCGATGGGGATGTACGAATCGCACACATCGGGGAGGTCGATGCTGGCGGAGGCCGGCGTTTCGAGCAGGAGTTCCGTAAACGTGACGAATGGAAGTTCACCTGTGCGCGTCGGTGTGGTTCCCCAGCTCGTCCAACGCGGCAACGTGACACGGGCGAGCCACGCGGTCGCAATCCCTTGCAAATGAGCCCCGCGTTGGATCGACGGTGGCTGGTGGCTGCTTCTCGGCGGAGGAAGAGCCCGGTGTCCGGTCTATGATTGCTGCGTCGCGCACGGCCCGTGCCGAGCTGATCGGCCTGGGAGCGCTTGCAGACGGCCTGGCGTGCGGGCCCCGCCGGCGCGCAGACGCCTCGGGGCTACGGTGCTCCGTCATCTCGGTGAGCGACACAGGGAGGTTCGTGCCGTCCTGCGGTGTTCAGCTGTGCCCGGGAGATGCAGCGTTGTCAGTGTGCGCGAAACCCTGATGCGCTTTTTTGGCCACTCCGTTGTGGGAGCAGCCGGCTGAGTGCGACGCCGCCATGGCGACAGGAGCGTGCGTTTGCTGCCCGTCGCTGATCGCGCCACCCGAAAGAGCCCGGACGAGTACGGCTCACGCTGGCAGAGCCTCAGTGCCGGCGGCGGGAAAGACCAGGCTGATTGTGAGATTGCTCGGCTTGACGTTCGCTCTCGTGAGAGACTGGGTTGGGCATGATTCTGATGGTCTCGGCGCGACTTACAACCGGGCTGCTGGAGCGAGCTGGCGAGAGCTAGCCGTCATCTCCGCCTTGGTCAAGGGGGTGGCTGGTGGGCGCGCCGGCATCCTGTTCATCGAAGGACCTGCCGGGGTTGGGAAGACTCGCTTGCTAGAGGCTGCTGCAGAGATCGCTGCGGGCGAGGGGGTGAGGACGCTGCGAGCGCGCGGTGGGGAGCTTGAGCGGTCGTTCCCGTTCGGGGTTGCGGGGCGCAACTGCTGGTGCCACCGGTGTCGCTTCTCGAGGCGGACGAGCGGACAAGGGTGCTGTCGGGGGCGGCCGCGCTCGCGGCCGAGATCGTGGAGCCTACCGCACGTGTTGAAGCGCGGGAGATTCGTACGCAGGAGACGTTATACGCGCGTCTGTACGGCCTGTATTGGGTGTGTCCCGGGCTGTCGGCGCGTCATCCGATCGTGCTCGCGATTGATGACGCCCACTGGGGAGATGACACCTCGCTTCAGTGGTTGCTGTTCATGGCTCGTCGAGCCGGGGATCTACCGGTAACGCTAGCCGTGAGCGCACGTCCCGTCGACTCGGGCGAGTGGCCGCAGTCGCTAGCGCTGCTTGCCGCCGAGCCGTCGGCTTCATTCATCCGCCCGCAGCCCCTGAGCGAGCTGGCATCAACGGTGCTGATTGCAGGGCTGCTTGGTGAGGAGCCCGATGAGCCATTCGCCGCGGCATGTCACCGAGTGACTGGCGGCAACCCCTTTCTCTTGACGGAGTTGATCGCGTCGGCGCAGGCGGACGTCTTATCGCCCACGGCCAGCTCTGCGGCGCAGATCCTGTCGCTGGCGCCTGAAGGAGTGACGCGTAGCGTGCTGGTGCGGCTTGGACGTCTATCGCGTCCGGCTAGTGCGCTGGCGCAGTGCGTCGCGGTGTTGGGGTCCGAGGCCGAGTTTCGACACGCCGCCGCTTTGGCGGACCTCGATCCTGGCGAGGCGTCGGCCGCAGCGGACGCGCTCACCGCTTCGGGGTTGCTAAGCGAAGGCCGTCCGCTGCGGCTCATTCATCCGGTGGTACGTACGTCGCTGAACGCGGAGCTGCCGGCCCGAGAGCGCGCGCAGTTGCACGGACGAGCTGCCCGGATGTTGGCTGACGAGAACGCGGACTGGGACGCAGTTGCTGCCCACCTGTTGGCGAGCGAGCCGACTGGGGAGCGCTGGGCCGTTGAGCTGCTGCTGAAGGCGGCCGACCGGGCAGCGGCCCGGGGCGCAGCGAAGGTCTCAGCCAGCTATCTGCGCCGGGCGCTTGAGGAGCCGCCCGCAGCGGATCAACGCGGCGCAGTGTTGCGGCGCCTTAGTGTCGTCGAAAGCCGGCGCGGCGAGCCGGCGGCTGCTGAGCATGCGCGCGAGGCGATGGAACTCGCATCAGAGCCGCGGCAGCGGGCAAGACTGGCGTTGGAGCTGAGTGGCGCGTATCTCGTCGCGGGCCGCTTTGCGCAGGCGATCGACACGCTCGAGCAGGCGCTCGTTCGCGTTTCAGCGAGCGATGAGGAGCTTCGTTGGCGGCTTGAGGCCCAGTTGATCAGGTTGGCGCGTCTCGATCGGCGCCACGCGGGGTTGGCACGGCGGCACCTGGATCAGGTCCCGCATGATCTTCCTGGGGATACCCCGGGGCGGAGAGTGATTCTCGCGGAGCTGGCGTGCGCCGCGCTCATGGCCGGCGAGCCAGTCGATGAAGTCATCGAGTTGGCCACTCGTGCGTTGGGCAGTGGTCGACTGATCGCGGAGCAGCCGCTTGGTTCCTGGTCGGTGATGAACGCGATCTGGGCGCTTGCGCACAGCGATCAACACGGGCTCGCGATGGACGCTTATGACGCGCTGATCGTGCGATCACAGCAGCAAGGATCGCCGATCTTGTTCGCATGGGTGTCTTCGCGGCGCTCGCAGCTGCACTACTTTCGCGGGGAGATCCCGGACGCGATTGCCGACGCACAGGCGTCGATCGACGCGGGCGGGCAGTTCGGTCAGAGCCTGGTTGTGGCAGGCCTGTACGCGCGGCTGATCGATGCTCTGCTCGCGGCCGGGGACACCGCGGGCGCCGCGCGGGCGCTCGAGCTCAGTGGAATGGGCGACAAGATCCCGGAGCTATGGCAGTTCTTTATGTTGCTGCAAAGTCGCGGCCGTCTACGCCTAGCCGAGGGAGCGACGCAGGCCGGGATCGACGACCTGTTGGCTTGCTATCAGACTATCAGTTGCTCGCCGATCTGGGGATCACCAACCCGGCTGGATCGCATTGCCGCTCAGCGGCGGCCGTCGCGCTGGCCGGGTTGGGCCGGCTCGACGAGGCCCGAAAGTCGGCCGCGGACGAGCTATTCGCCGCGCGCCGCTTCGGCGCGGCTAGCACGCTTGGCATTTGCCTCCGCGCAACCGGTTTGATCGAAAGCGGCGAAGCCGGAATCACCTATCTACGTGAAGCGGTCGCTCATCTCGAACGATCACCGGCGAGGCTCGAACTCGCGCGCGCGTACGCCGATCTCGGCGGGGCGCTACGGCGTGCCGGGAAGCGGCGGGAGGCGCAGCATACGCTGCGCCGAGCATTGGATCTGGCTGACCGCTGTGGAGGCAAGACGATCGCGAACGAGTCCCGCGGCGAGTTGCTCATCACCGGGGCGCGCCCACGCCGCGCGCGGATCGGTGGCGTCGAAGCGCTGACAGCTAGCGAGCGGCGTGTCGCGCAACTCGCCGCAGAAGGCCTCACCAACCGCCAGATCGCGCAGGCGCTGTTCGTCTCACAGCCGACCGTCGTCACCCATCTGAGCCACTGCTATCAGAAGCTGAACGTCAACTCGCGTCAGCAACTCACCGAAGAGCTTGCCCACGCAGTGAGTATCGAGAGGTCTTAGCCCGCGGCCGCAAAGCCCGCGGTGTGGTGGGCTGTCGACCGGCGCGGCGTGCCCGCGGTGTGGTGGGCTGTCGACCGGCGCG
>JBEKRJ010000253.1:0-6830 GCA_049518835.1 Solirubrobacteraceae bacterium | reverse complement strand
CATGCGTGGCAGAGCACTCGCGCGATAGCCGTGGTGCCGGGCCAGTCGTACGTCGCCAAAGCTTAAGCGCGGGGCGCCAATCACTGGAGGACGAAACGAATCGTGGGCGTTGCGCGACCGCCGGCGCGTGCTGCTGGCCGGAAGCGCTCGCCCGCTGGCTCCGTCTGCACCGTGAGGCGGTGGCTGTGCTGATGCTGCGAGGGAGCTCAGGGCGGGCGGATGTGCTGCTCGAGGATCGAAGCGGCGACCACGAGCCAGGTCAGCAGACCGCCCGCCCGCGCCAATCTCGCTGATGGCGTCGGTCACTGGCCGCAGCCCGGTTAGAGCTTTGCTTCGAGGACCATGTTGAACGGGGTCTCGGCGACGCGTCGCAAGCGGGTGAATCCGCCCATCTCGACGACGTTTCGGATTCGCGCTTCGCCAGCCTGTGCGCCGAGCGCGAGCCCGACCTCCTGGGAGAGCGATGCGGGCGTGCACAGCAGCGTCGAGAACGCGTAATACGCGCGCCCCACCGGGTTGAGGTTGTCTTCGACGTCGTCGCCGGCGTTGGGCTCGACGATCATCCAGGTGCCGTCCTTTGCAAGGGTCGAGTGGACGTGGCGGGTGGCGCCGAGCGGGTCACCCATGTCGTGCAGGCAGTCGAACATTGTCACCAGGTCATAGCCAGTGCCGTCGTAGGCGGCCGCCGGGGCGACGTGGAAGCTGACGCGATCGCCGACCCCGGCTTGGTGGGCCCGCTCGCGCGCGATCTCGATCGAGCGTTCGTGGTAGTCCGAGCCGACGAACGTCGAGTTCGGGAACGCCCGCGCCATCAGGATCGTCGACGCGCCATGGCCACAGCCGACGTCCGCGATACGCGCGCCGCGTTCGAGCTTGCCGACCACGTCGTCCAGCGCGGGCAGCCATTCGCCGATCAGGTGGGCGTTGTAGCCGGGGCGGAAGAACCGTTCGCACCCCTCGTGCACGTCGTGGGTGTGTTCGTGCCAGCCGAACCCATCGCCGCTGCGCGCCTTCTCGATGATCTTCGGCGAGTCGATCACCGACCCCAGCGCGATCTGGAAGAAGCCCGGCAGATACGCGGGGCTGTCCGCGTCGGTCAGCGCGACCGTTTGCTCGGGCGGCAGCGTGTAACGCCGGCTGGCCGGGTCATACGTGACAAAGCCGCCGGCGGTCTGCGAGTTCAGCCACTCGCGCACGTACCGTTCCGCCGTCCCGGTCCGCTGCGCCAGCTCTACCGGCGACACGCCTGCGGTTCCCGCCATCGCCCGGTATAGGCCGAGCTTGTCGCCCATCACGACGAGCGCCGCGTTCAGCGTTGCGCCGACCTCGTCCACGGCGCGGAACACGAACTGTGTCAGCCTCTCGCCGTCGACTTCCACAGGTTGCTCGGCGATGTTCATGAGTTTCCTCCTCAGGGTTGTATTGAGCCGACCGGGATGGCCGGTGGTGGTGTTGGCGCGCCGGTAGCCGCGGGCAGCCACTCTGTTGGGAGGGCCGCCGGGACGGCCGGAAGGGCGTCCGGTCCCGGGCGTGGGTAGTCCGGGATCAGCCTCAGCGCCGCCTGGCCGCACGGCCGGGACGCGATCAGCGGACGCAGATCCTCATGGGCGAGCAGCAGCCTGATCGACGTCAGGATCTGCAGATCGGCCGCGTTGGGAGCTTTGGCACCGATCGTTCCCTCGCCGATAAGCGTATCGGTGTGATCGAGCAGCGCCGGCAGGCGGGCGAGGTCATTCCGGACTTGCGCGTCGCTCGCCTTGGAGATGATCTGGCCGAAGAGCACCATCACCGGCTTGAACAGATAGCCCGCGAAGGTTGGCGCCGGCATCCCGACGACGTACCTCGCCATCCATGAGCGGATCGCGTTGTCGTTTGCGCCCGCCCACCGGAACACCCGACGGCCTATCACCTGCAGCTCGTCATGGCCAAAGCGCTCGGCGTCCTGGACCGCGGCGCGTCGTCCCGGATCGCGCGGAAAACAAACCGGCGTCGGGTGCGAGGCGGTGTTGAGCGCCGTCGATCTCCGGCATGGTGGCGCCGCTGTGGGGCAGCATCGGAGGGTCAGGTACGAAAGAAGAAGTAAGCCCGTTGGTGACCGCGGGGCTCTGCGCCGCGGTGGGGGTGTTGAGCGAAGCCGAAATTCGGCATGGTGGCGCAGTTGAACGTCGGCATCGGGGGGTCAGGTACGAAAGAAGAAGTAACCCCACGGGAGGGTTCTGCGGATCGGAACGTCAAAGGCTGGCGATGAAGAGGGGCGCGGGGTTAGCGCGCTCGACGAACGCGAAAGAGTGGTAGTGGTGTTCGTTCCCCGAGACGCCGATGGCGTCGAGTTTGACGAGGACTGGAACGTGATGGGCCAGCGCGCGACGGTCAGCGGAGGCGCGAGCTTCGATGACGTCGAAGTCGATCCGGAGCTGGTGGTTCCCTACCACGAAGCATTTTCCGTCCCCCAGCAGATAGGCGCGCGCGCACAGCTCGTGCACACCGCGATTCAGGTCGGAATCGCTGGCGGCGCGCTGGAGGATGCCCGCAAGTTCGTCCGCACCGGCGCTCGTCCGTTCTTTGAGGTTGTGCGTGCGGGCTTGGCTGACACTGCCGCAGAGGACCCACTCACGATCCAACGATACGGACGGCTAGCCACGCGGGTGCGAGCCAGCGAAACGCTACTGGCCGGGGCTGCCGCCACTCAGCAGGAGATCGGCCGTCACCCGCATGATGCGGAGTGCGCCGCGCGGGGCTCGATCGCGGTGGCGCAGGCGAAGGCATTCGCCTGCGAGGTCGCAGTCGCAGTTGCCAGCGACTTGTTCGCCCTGAGCGGGACCAGCGCCACCGATGAGCGCCACGATCTGAGCCGCCACTGGCGCAACGCCCGCACTCACGCGAGTCATGACCCAGTTGACTGGAAGTATCAGCATGTCGGCGATTTCTTGCTAAATGGCGTCCTGCCCCCGAACCACGGACAGCTATGAAGACCACGGTGGCTCTCGCTTTCGCGGCAAATGGCGTGTCCAGCGCAGGCCTGTTGCTTGACGTTTCTTACCCACCGATGCGCCGGCGATCCGCAAGCGCGGCGGTCCGACAGCGGCCATGCTCACCGCTGGTTTGGCCTAAAGGCAGAAGCGCTGACCATCACTTCTGCTCTCAAGGGGAGAAGAAGCCGGCGGCTGGCGCCGCGTCACGACTGCAAACGGAATGACGGCAGCACTCATGAGACGGCGAGACGGCAAAGTCGGACAGCTGCTTCGCCGCTAGAGGGAAAGCGCCTTGCGATCGGCCAGCCCTATGCATCGCATAGGCAGACGCGCGTCCAGTGCACCCCGAGAGTCAGCCCTACTTACGGCGATCAGGAGGGCTGTGCCGCGCGGGTTCGCGCCGCGCCGTTGTTCGCTCCCGCGGTCTGCACGCGGGCGAAATCGCTAGCGGCGATGCCGTTCAGCTGCAAGCGCGAGGCGGAAAGCGACGACCTCGAGCCCGAAGCCGACGTCGTTGCTCGTGGCGCAAAGGGACGACAACGTTGGCGTGACCGCTCGAGGACTAATCCGCCAGCGCCGGAGGTTCGCGGACGAGTGCTTTGCGATCAGGATGCTCTCCGGCTGGACGATTCCTATGGCGACGAAGCGCGCGCCGGACTTGCCCGGGGTCTTCGGCTTAGCTGGCGAGCGCTTTCGCCCATAGGCAGGCGTCCGCGATCGCGTCGGCGGACGACCGCTTTCGCCCTGGCAGCCCCTCCGGGCTGGCGACCGCCTTGGCGACATTCCGATCGTCAGCGCGGGCCGCGGTCCGGCTGGTCGCCAGGGAGCTTGGACGACCTCCCTGAGTCATCCCCGGGGTCGGCACCGGCTTTCGCTTTTGACTAGGGCGCTGGCTTCTCCTATCAACGGGAACCGGCACGCCTACCGGCGCGAGCCCTGCTTATGCTCCGGTGTCGAGGCCACGTACTCCGTCCTGAGACGCTCGGCCGGGAATCGGCCAGCGTCGCCCGGAGCTGCGCTCGAGCGCCGGAAGAGCGGCCGATCATGGAGGCTTGGACGTGCTGCACCGCCGGTGCCCCGGGGCGACTTGCACCCGAAGACGGTGCTGTCGCCGGACTCTAGCCTCGCCTGGGCCACATCCCACACCCGGGCGCGTTGCGCCTTGCGAGTCGGACGACCGAGATGTCGCCAACGCGATAGTCAGGTCTGAGCGCTCCAGATCGCAAAAGCAATCGTCGCGCAGCCGACCGGTCGCCGCCACGGTCCGCGGGAAGCTGGCGATCGCGTTCACGCGAACGCGATCGTCCGCCTCTGCGCAGGCTGACGATCGCATCGGTGGCAAGGGATCACGCCGACCGGTACCGGCGGACGATCGCTCGCCGTCGAATGCGATCACCCCGCGATCCGCGGCGCGGTGATCGCGTTCGTGACGGAGCGATCGTGCGGCATCGGTCGTCCGAACCGAGAAAGCGATCGGCCCGTTCGGCCAGCGGCGGTGGCTGCTCTTGGCGAACACCAGCCGGCTACCGACCGCGCATCCGGTGGCTGCAGCAGCGGCGAACCGGTGCTCTTGCGCCTCGCGGTCGTCGGAGCGGATTTCGTACGTGGCCCACACATTCGCACGCCCTGGGCGGATCGGCGCGCCGGCGATCGCCTTTGTGGCGACCCACTCTTCGGGCGCGGGTTGGCGACGCTGCTCGGTTGTCGCCGAAGCTCGAGTCAAGCTAGAGCGGCGCCGGGCATCGAAGCGCTCGTCGGAATGCGGTTCCTATGGCGTCCAGTTGTCTCGCGCGGGCGTGACCTGAAGCTCGTGCGTCATCGCGCGCGGGCTCTGCGCAGCGAGGTAGACAACCGCGTCGGCAAGGCTGCCTGGATCGGCCGTGGCCGTGTTATCGCCTCCTGATCGGTCGATACTCGCGTCGACGATCAGCAGCGCGACGTGGATCTCCTGCTCACGCAGCTCGGACGCGGCGGCCTGCGTGAGGGCGCGCACCCCGAACGCGCCAGCCGCCCACAGCCCACGCCCGGGCATTCCACGGCGAGCGGAACCACCGGTCACCTGGACAATCGTGGCTGGTCCACCCTGCGCGCTCATGAAGCGCGCGCACGCACTGAGAAAACCGAACGCGCCACGCGCCGGCAACGTCGCCCAGTCGTCGAAGCTCGTTGGTACCGCGTGGGCGAGCGGGCCTCCACCGAACGGGCCCGAGCGGCTGCCGCCGTACGGAGACGCGGCGTTGACCGCGAGGTCGACGCGGCCGTGACGCGCACCGAGGTCCTGCAGGGCAGCGAGGACAGACGCCTGATCGGTTACGTCGACATCGAGCGCCTCAGCACCTGCGTTGCGGACCTTCGCGAGCGTCTCGGGGGAGCGCGCGGCCCCTGCGACCGTCCAGCCGTCGCTCAGCAGGCGCTCAATAACAGCGAATCCGAGATTCCGCGCGCCGATAACCAAAGCAGTCGGCATCAGATCAGCCTCCTGTCAGCATTTCGAGTGGCCCGCAAAAAAATGGCGCCGGAAGACCCACGGTCCGATCCCTCACCGAGACATGTCCGTGCTCGCTCACCGCGTCGCCTCGTTGGTCCCGCTGTCCACCGGAGCGTCGGCGCGTCATGGGCGATGCTCCTCTAAGAAGGCTTGGTTTGCCTGGCCGACCTCGATCAAGTGGCCGTCCGGATCGCGCAAGTAGCAACGGAGCTCTGCACCCCGGTCGATTGGCGGGGACAGGAACTGTGCTCCCTTCGAGGTCCAGTCTTCGTAGACCTCTTGGATGTTGGCGACCCGAATGTTCAAAAAGCTGCTGGTCGTGTCGGGATCGGGCGCCGTCAGCGTGACGGTTGGCTTGTCGTCGGTGGGAGGACCGCCCGTGTTGATGATGATCCAGCCGTTCGCGAGGGCAACGATCGTGGGCCCGCTGTCGAGGACAACTTCGCCGCCGAGGACATTGGCGTAGAAGTCTCGCGAGCGAGCGATGTCCTCAGACACGATGAAGTGGGTGAGCAGGATGCCCGTTTCAGGGGCAGGGAACGTCGGCATTTGAGTCTCCTTTTGTCACTCGCGCGTTGTTCTATCGCGCGACCGCGTCGGTGACGGGCAGATCAAGCGGTTCCTGTCAGGGCGTCCGAACGGACCATGACAAGCGGCGTAAGCAACACTGCGGCGTCGCCGAGTTTGCAAGGCAGCTCCTCGGGCCATCCGGGCAGCGCTCGAGCATCTCGTTGACCGGCCTGAGCCCGCAACAGCTGCTGTCGCCGGGCCGAGCCACGCCTGGACCGGCAACCGCACCCGCGAACCTGAACCGGTTCGCAGGTACTTTGCTGCCCCTTTCAGCGCTTCGGCGTACAGGCACTCCGCAACACGACGCGGACTCGGCGCCCCGATTCTCCCGACAGCTGCGGGCCTGACATGTGGGTCGAGGCGCTCAACGTGGCGGGACGGTAGACGTGCTGGGACGCGAGTTCCATTACGGCCGTCGAAACACGGCGACAACGCCGAAGAGATGCGGAATTCTGGCGGCATCACGCCCGCAGGTCTGTGAACCGGCGATTGGTCGCGGTCAATTGGCCACCGGCGCGGCCACGAAGCGCTGGATTGCTTCGTATGCCTGGTCCTGAATCCTGGCGTCATGGAATCGAGGAATGATCTCGGCTTGGTCGATGACCGGTCCAGTGATCGTATTGGCTGCGCTCGCGTAGAAGACGCCGCTCTGCAGTGATGTGTCCGTCACGGCGTCGGCCAGGCGCTTCGCGCCGATGTCGAGCTTGTGCCCGATCCCCAATGCCGGCGCAACGTAAGGAAGCAGGATGCGGTTGGCGATGATGCGGAGAAGCGCCGGCTGGTCGCGCAGCGCGTCGGTC
>JBEKRJ010000252.1:0-8927 GCA_049518835.1 Solirubrobacteraceae bacterium | reverse complement strand
CTGCTCGTCGACCGGTACTTCGGCACGCTCGAGGTCGGCCTCGCACGCGACGTCCAGCAGCTGCTCGCGACCCAGCCGTCAGAGCTTCACGCGCTGACCGCCGACCTCTCCGCAAGCGAGCAGCACGCGCTGCTGCAGCGAGCGCTGGACGTCGGGGCCGAGCGCCGGCGGGCAAGCAGCGTCCAGGAATTGCAGGTCCAGGTGCGCGCCTTCCAGCAGCGCGAACAGGAGTTGCTCGGCCAGCTGAGCGCGTTGTTGGATGACGCGCAGCGGGCGCTGTGCGACGCGTTGCCAGCAGCGCCGCCGCGCACCCGACCGGGCATGCCGTGAAGCTGCGAAGCGCGACACGTCGCACGCCGGCGCCGGCGGCCGCCGGCGACGCGTCGCCCAGAGCGCAGGAGCGCAGCGCGGCGTGAGCAGCGCAGGCGCCTGCGAGGGGTGCGGCGCTGTGCTTGCGCCGCCGCGACGGCCAGGGCGCCCGCGCAAGTGGTGCAGCGACGCGTGTCGCAAGCGCACGCTGTACGCAGGCCGCTGCGTCGAGTGCGGCGCCGCCACCAGCGGCTCGGAGGGCCGCGGACCCCGGGCGCCGCAGCGCTGCCACGCGTGCGCGGCGAGACGGGCCGCCGCGCGCTCAGCCGAGCGCGCCGCGCCCCGCCGGGCGGTCATCGAGGGGCTGTGGGCGGAGGGCCGGACGGTGCGGGAGATCGGCGAGCTGATGGGCTGGGCCGAGAACGCCCAGAAGTCGAAGATCGCGAGGCTCAGGCAGCTCGGCTACGACCTCCCGCACCGCCGGGCCCGCGTGACCAGCTTCACCACTCCGCACCCCACACCACCGGCTGGCGGCCGGAGACCGGCACACCGCAGTATTCACCAGTCGTCGTCCTTGTCTGCGTGCGGGTACTGCTTGAGAGCTTTGCCTCGGGTGCGGTAGCGGGCGGCGGGCGTGTCGGCCCGGGCGCGTTCGAACGCGCGCAGCGCCGGCGCGATCTCGCCAGGCAGAGTCAGCAGGCGGCCGAGGAAGTGCCAGTCGTCGCCCATGTCGTAGTGCAGGTGCCACCGGTCGCCGCGTGTGAGCTTGGGGTCAGGGGGGATGTTGGCGCAGAAAACCGGTCTAAGCGGCGGCAGCTGCGAGCGACCCGTCGCACGCCCCGTCGCCGCGGTCGCTCTTCCGAATCGCAGATCAGTAACGTCGCGCCTCCTGAACCCAAACCCCGCGGACCCATAGATGCACACGTGAACACCTGGTCGGCTCGTCAACTACCTGCTCACACGCTGTTTTCTGGCACCCATCAGGTCAAATGAGCTGCGGAAGCCAGGGCCTTAGACCGGTTTTCTGCGCCAACATCCCCCCTGACCCCTAACCCCTTTGATGGCCGGGGTAATATAGTCAGCTCAAGGCGGAGCCTCGGGGTCCCGCCGGGTCCGCGACGGGGACGCCTGATGCGGCCGAAGAAAGGGAGTTCGGTAAGGGCGTCGGGCGCAATCCGCTGTCGATGCACACGACGAGCTCAACCCCGGTCTCTTTCGGACAACTTGGGGTGCCGCTAACGAAGCTGTCATGAGGGGGGCAGCCCGGCCACGGGCCCCGGGACGAGCTCGCAGCGAACGCGTCGTTTGACGCCGCGGCGACGCCGGGCGCTGTGGCCCGTCGGATGAGGGCCTTGGGCGACGCGCGTCGGCCCGACCATCACGAGCAAATCGCGAGCGGCAAGATCTGCACCACCGGCGCGCCGACGGCTGGGTAGAGTGCTGCCACGTCGTCGCCGATGATCACGTCGGAGGCGCGGGATCGGCCGCCTGAGGCGGGGGGTCATGCCGAGCGCGGGCCACGCGGATTGGTCCATGACCTTCGGGTCGAAGCCGCGGCTCATAGGCGTCGGCGAGGCGCCGTGACGTTGGTCAAAAGCTCGACGAGGTCGTCGGTGAGCGCGGTACGCAGCTCGGTCTCGCTGGCCACGGGCCGGGCCGCCGCTGGATCGAGCCGGGCGTCGCGCCGGAAGGAAAGAGAGAAGGCCGCCATGCCGTCGAGCGTACCGCTGACGCCGGGCGCGTCCGCCAACCAGGGTTCATGGAACGCGAACCGGCCTCCCCCCTTGAGAGACGGCCGGTCGGTGTCAGTTGGCCGTGTACGGCGAACCGTCACGGTTGGGTGCGTTCGCGGTCGGACGGCGTCGCGTCGCGCGCGGACAAGAGGGTGAGTAGTTCGTCCACATCGTCGATCAAGGCGTCGAGCTTCAACACCGCGTCCCTGCCTTCTGGCGCGTCTGCAAAATCCTCACGCGCCGCCTCCATGTGAGCCCTGGCAGACTCGAGCCGCTCTCCGAGCGTTCGGATTCCACCGTCACCTCGCGGGGTCACGACTTGCCTCCCTGCAACCGCTTCTGCGGCGTTGTGGTGGTGGTGCTCATCCGCTGGCGATCCTCGCAAAAGTGCCGGACGGTTACGCTCTCCTCGATCCGTCGCAGTACCTGCACGAGTCTGAGGCTTGTGAGGGGTTTTCCGGAGTATGCGCGCCTCTCACGCCAGTCCTCTCATTACCGGTCGGCCGCTGTCGGCACTCCGACGAGGCGCGGCGGCGGAACGGCTCCGGCTAGCCAGACCAGGGATGGCGCTCCGCCTCGTCGAGGAGCCGCAGCGCTTGCTGAAGGACCTCACGCAGCGGTCCTGTCCAGCGTCGGATGTCGGGGCGTGGATCGTCGAAGGGGTCGATCCATTCCTCGTCGGGCGGCCAGTCGCCAGGCAGCGGCCCGACGGTGTTGCGCTGGTAGCAGTCCAGATAGCGGACTTCGTCGGGCTCGAAGCGATACCAGTTCTCGTCACCGCTCCACCTGATCGCGACGGAATGCTCGTAACGGCTGATCCGAATCTGCGGTGGCTCGAACTCGGCGTCGCTCACGGTCATGGTCAGCCGACGGTGATCCCGGCGGCGGCGAGTTGCTGGCGCTCGGCGCGTTGGATGACGCGGTAGACGGTGGCGCGGCTGACCGAGAACAGCTCGGCGAGCGCGGGGATCGTGTGCTCGCCGGCGGCGAGCAGCTTGAGCAGGTGCTGCTGCTGGCTGGCGGAGAGCTTCGGGGGCTTGCCGTTCAGGCGTCCCTTCGCGCGGGCGACCGCCATCCCCTCGCGGGTGCGGAGGCTCAGCAGATCCGCCTCGAATTCGGCGAACGTCGCGAGCACGTTGAAGAACATCTTGCCCATCGGGTCCTTGGGGTCATAGACGGTCTCGCCGAGTTGCAGACGGGCGCCGCGTTGCTCGATCTCCTCCGCGATCGCGCGCGCGTCAGGCACCGACCGAGCCAACCGGTCGAGCTTGGGGACCACGAGCGCGAATCCGTCGTGGACGGCCGCGAGCGCCTTCTCCAGCCCCGGTCGCTGCCGGTTGCGGCCGGTCAAGCCCTTGTCGAAGTAGATGCGGTCGCGGTCGACGCCGAGGTCGAGCAGGATCTGCTGCTGGGCGATCAGGTCCTGTGCCGCGGTCGAGCAGCGCGCATACCCGATCAACGTGCTCGCTGCTCTGCGGCGCGGGCGGCGGGCCTTGGAGCTGGCCATCAGCGGCGGTATCCTGGGGGCTCGACAGTAGGACGCAGTCCACGAAGGCCTGGGTGATCGCCCGGGCCTTCCTCCGTTCGAGGGTGGCCCCGAGCGGCTCGGAGCCGACGCCGCCCGGGGCCCTGTGGATCTGCGTCCAGCGCTACCGCCGCATCGCCCGGTCGATGACGACCAGGAGTGCGATCAGCAGCACGATCGACAGTAGGGCGCTGTCCACGTTTCCCTCCGGTGCGGCTGTCAGGCCGCGTTCCCTCGGAGCCGTCGGCTCCGCGCGACTCGGCGAGAACAGAGAGATGACGAACGGCGCCAACCACGACCGGCAAGCTATCGGCGCCCTCGGACGGTTCGCTTAGCCCACCTTCGGCGCGACTTTGGCTTGGACACCCCATCTGCAACACCACGGGCCCAGCGATCCCGGGAGTGCGCGGTCGTCGCTTGGGCTGTTCGCTGGTGGATCCTTGGGTTCGTGCGGTGGTCGCAACACCCGCTGATT
Organism: Solirubrobacteraceae bacterium; assembly: GCA_049518835.1. Lineage (GTDB taxonomy): Bacteria > Actinomycetota > Thermoleophilia > Solirubrobacterales > Solirubrobacteraceae > Palsa-465. Next base: position 4,885 of record JBEKRJ010000252.1, on the reverse strand, counting down.
GGGGGTGCTGCTAATGGTGTTTAGCGATCGTATGGTTCCCGAAGTCATTCAACCGTTCTGGGCCGCGTTGCAGCGCGGCGAGTTCATCACCGGTGCCGCCGAGGAGGTCGGGACCTATCGGGTCAAGGGCAGGCGGTGGATCGTCGCGGCCGGTGGGGTGGGTCCTCGTCGTGGCCGGGACCTGATGGGCCGCTACTTGTCGTTCGCTGAGCGTGAGGAGATCGCGGTGGCGAGCGCGGCCGGGGAGTCGGTTCGTTCGCGAGCGACGCTCACCGTCACAGGCAGCGGCGATTGGCCGCTTGAGAACACCGGATCGAAGATCTCAAGCACGGTGTTGACTCCCCACAGACAGAGCGGCAGCACCATGAGGATGCCCTTCGGCGGGATCGGCTCGTCCAACGCCACTTCGATCGGGAAATGGCCCTTCATCTCCTTCTGGGTTGGCTCCCACGCGAAGGGCAACGGCGTCTCGAATCGCCAGCGGCCGATCTCTGTGCCCTCCTCCAACGTCGCGTAGGTCGCGCCGCCGCCCGCATACTTGAACTCGGGTGGAGCGGGAGGATTGAGGAACTGGATGCCCCCGGCGAGGACCGCGGCATTGATTACTCGGTGCTTGTCGATGTTGTCCCACCGCGAGAGCTTGTCGAGCGCTGCCGGTAGAAGCGGAGCGTGACTCTGCGGCGTCATGAAGCCCCACACGGAAGGGTTGTGCGTGTTGAAGGGTTGCAGCTGCTCGATCGTGGCCAGGTAGCCGCTGAATAACATTTCCTTGCGCAGTTCGCCGACAGCCGACTGGAACCGCCCACGCGCGGCTTGGATCGCCGCGTCGGGATCGGCGTTGTTCGGGTCGGGGCCGTAGATCGGAAACTGAATGTCCTTCACGTCGCGCGGGTCTTGCCGCGTGATGAGTGCCCACAACCGGACCATGAGGTAGTCGAGCGCTGTCCTCGCGTTGTGAAGGCAATCGCCAATCCGAAGTCCCCAATCAGGGTTCGTCTCCGGAAGATCAAAGACGTGGAAGACGTACTCGCCCGCGTCCGCGTCAATTTCAACCGTGATGCGGTGCTCGTCTCGTTGCTGGAAGGCGTCGATCTCCTCGCAGAGTTCGTCGTAGTGCTTCTGAGCCCAACGCGCCTTCTCGTGCGCGTCGTCAAGCGCGATCGGCATCATCGGTCGGCGGGAGAGTCTAGGACCGCCATCGGCCGCCATTCCTGCGGCGCGCTCGCGGCTTGCAGTCGGCGCTCGGCGGGCTCCGGCCCACGAGCGTGGCAGAGGATTGGCCCGCCTGCACGCCCAGCGCTACGGCGAACCGGTCGGCTGGCTGGGCTAGCGGCGACGAAGCCCCGGGATGGTGCTGACCGCGGGATGCGCCCGAATCGCCTGCTCGGCGTGTTGGTCGATCCGATAGTGCTCGTTGGGAAGGTGCCCCGGTGTCAACTCTGGATATGCGCGGAGCACGTCGCGGAGTCGCTTGCCATCGACCTCTAGCCGTCGAGCAAGCTCGGCCGCAGTGATCGGATAGATGTCGGGCCGCGGCATCAGGACAATCGTAATGCGCGACGCTCCGCCGGAAGCCCGCGGACGCAACGGTTCCGAGCCAGCACGTGGCTAGGCTAGATCAGGCCTGCTTCTTCGTGAAGGGACCAGTGTTCGGGCCGGACTGGCGGCTTCCGCCCAGATCAAAGCCTCTCTTCACTCCAGCGCGTCACGAGTGCTTTTGGTCCCGCCCGGGCGTGCGCCGGCCGATCGCAACGGCGACTAAACGCATCTTCGCGCCGACGCGGTGTTAGCCGCCTTGGAGTAAGCAGATACGCTTGGGCGCGGTCGGCGCCAGCACTGGCCTTCACAGCCGAGCAGCAGCCAGCCGATGCCTAAGGTTCGGTCGTCTCGAAAACCCTCGTATATGAGACGCCACGATCGCGAACGTCGCTTGCAGGACTTTTGCGTGTCCAAAACCCATGTCCGTAATCAACGTCCCACGAGCGGTGCTGTCTGCGGGTTTTGAGACGTTCCGATGCCCTGATCGGCGACGCCGCCGTGTCGACCGCGCCGTAGCTACCTGCGAGCCGCCCTCCGCATCCGGCCAGGGGGCGTAACGGGACGATCGCAACGTCGCCAAACCGATCGCGAGGATTAGCGGCCGTCGGATGTCGAAAGCGATGGCGACCGATCAGCCTTCGAGCGCAACTATCCCCCGTTCGGAGCGACGGTCAGTGAAACCTAGTGACGCGGACTCGTTCCGTGTGACACGCGCTCGAGCGTGCGCAGGACCTCGCCACGTCGGCCCGGGGTCAAGCGGCTGAGATGCTGCGGCCGTGGGCTCGGTCTGCTCGCGCATCCGTGAGGCCATAAGTGTGGGCGCCGACTGAAAACTAGGCCACCTGCGCCGGTCCAAGAGTAGGCCACCCGGCGAGGGGTCGGTTGTTGTCCGGCCGGCCTTTGACGCTCGCTCGATCAACGATCGGGCGAGGAGGAAGCGAGGTGGTCGACGTGGAGCAGTGGGCTGAGGTGCGGCGGATGCACCGGGTCGAGGGTTTGTCGGGCCGGGAGATCAGCCGGCGGACGGGGTTGCATCGGGATACGGTCGCGAGGTTGTTGGGCAGCTGCGGGCGGATCCGCGGATCCAGTCGCAGCGGTTGCGGGAGATGGCCGGGGAGATCGGCTATCAGGGCGGGAAGTCGATCTTCGACGACTATGTCCGTGAGACGCGGCCGCGGTTTGTGGTGCCGAGAACGTTTCAGCGGACGATTTATCGGCCGGGTGAGCTTGTGCAGTGCGATCTGTGGGAGCCGCGGGAGCTGGTCGCGGTCGGGCATGGTCAGCAGCGCCGCGGGTGGGTGGTGACCTGTGAGGTGTGCTGGTCGCGCGTGATCGCGGGGACGCTGATTTTCAGCAAGGAGGCGCCGGACATCCTCTGGGGCCTTGCCAGGAACCTGTCGCGGCTAGGGGCGCTGCCGGAGAAGCTGGTGTGGGACCGCGAGTCGGCGATCGCCGCGGGCGGCCGGCCGACCGAGCCGTTCGCCGCGTTCTGCGGCCAGCTCGAGCTCGGGTGGGTGATCCTGGAGGCGCGCGATCCGCAGGCGAAGGGCGCGCTAGAACGCTCGCACCGGTTCATGCGCTCGAACTTCGAGCCGGGTCGTGTGTTCGCGAATCACCTCGACTTCCAGGACCGGCTCGATGCGTGGACGGAGAAGGCGAACCGGCGCAAGCACCGCACGACGCGCGCGATCCCGATCGAGCGGCTCGCCGAGGAGAAGCAGAAGATGCGGCCGCTCCCGGCGCGGATGCCCGACGTCGATCGCCGCCAAGTCGTGCGGGTGCCGGCGCAGCCGTTTGTGCGCGTGGATCGCAACGACTACTCGATCGACCCGGCGTTCGTCGGCCGTCGCGTCGAGGTGCGCGTCTCGCAGACCGAGATCAGCGCGGGGGTGCTGGACACCGGCGAGCTCGCCTGCCGGCACCGGCGCGTGTTCGCCGGGAACGTGACGATCACCGCCCCGGCGCATCAGAGCGAGCTCGAGCGCGCCCGCGAGCGCCGCCGGCGTGGTGAGGTCGAGGTCGAGATCCGCCCCCTGGCCCGCTATGACGCGCTGATCGGAGGCTGAGATGGCGTCTCACCGCTTCGAGATCGACACCACGGCCGGCCCGGCTCGCGAGGGGATCCTCGGCGGCCGCGCGATGCTGCTGGTCCGCGTGCGCCTGTTCGACGGGCCCGGCGTCGTCGACGGCGCCACCGGCCAGCCCGCCGGCGAACAGGACGTCTACACCGACTTACGTCCCGACGACGCACGCCGGCTCGCGTTCGGGCTGCTCGAGCACGCCGAGCAGGCCGAGCAGCTCACCGTCCAGGCCGACTGGCGCCAGCTGCAGCGATGACGCGGACCGCCGCAGAACTCGCGCACCTGTTCCGCGCGCTCAAAGCGCCGGCCGCCGCCCGCGCGCTGCCCACGCTCGCCGATCGCGCCCGCGAACAGAGCTGGAGCTATGAACGGTTCGCCGAGATCCTGCTCTGCACCGAGGTCAACGCCCGCGAGAGCCACGGCGGGGAAGGCCGGATCAAGACGGCCCGGTTCCCCGCCCGCAAGAGCCTGGAGGAGTTCGACTTCACCTTCCAGCGCTCGGTCAAGAAGACCGTGATCGAGCACCTCGGCCAGCTCGACTTCCTACACGCCAAAGAGAACGTGATCCTGCTCGGCCCACCTGGCACCGGCAAGACCCACATCGCCACCGCACTCGGCATCCGCGCGTGCCTGGCCGGACAACGCGTGCTGTTCGCGACCGCCACCCAATGGGTCGCGCGGCTCGCCGACGCCAAACGCCAAGGCGGCCTGGAAACCGAGCTCAAACGCCTCTCGTTCGTGCCGTTACTGGTCGTTGACGAGATCGGCTACATCCCATTCGACCCCGAAGCCGCCAACCTCATCTTCAGCCTGGTGTCCAACCGCTACGAACGCGCGTCGATGATCGTCACCTCCAACAAGCCATTCTCCGCGTGGGGCGAGATCTTCGGTGACGACATGGCCGCCACGGCGATGATCGACCGGCTGATCCACCACGCGGAGATCCTGAGCCTCAAGGGCGATAGCTACCGCCTGCGCGGCAAGGACGTCGACGCCCGGGCGGCCCGCTCGGCGGATCTTCCCTGACACCCCCCGGGGCAGACGGACTTAAAGCGACCATCGCCGCTCCGGCCTCGCCCTACGGGCTCGGCCTTCGCGACGACGGTCGCTTTGGCTTTGAACCCGCTTATGACAAGTCGTTCCCAAACCCGCAAGTGGCCTAGTTTTCAACCGGCGTGGGTGGCCTAGTTTTCGACCGGCCTTGACATCCCAGCCCATGTAGCGAACCGCTCAGACGCTTCCGGCGTCGTCGCGACGGTGGACCC
>JBEKRJ010000251.1:0-6840 GCA_049518835.1 Solirubrobacteraceae bacterium | reverse complement strand
GCCCGACCCAGTCATCCTCGGCGTGGGCGTCGAGGCCGTCGACCTCGATCAACATCCGAAAGCGCCGCGCGTCGAGCTCGTCGCGACCACCGAGCTGTGCGAGTCGCCGCAGCGACGCGCGCGAGATCAGCGAGACCGCGCCCGCGGCGCCTCGGTCGACCGCGCCGCTGGACGCGAGCGGCTCGACCAACCGCAACGGCTGCCCGGCGACCTCGCTCAGCGCCTGCGACAACGGCCCGGTCACCAGGCGACCGAGGAGAGTGCGCGAGAAGAACCGCGCCTCGACCTGCTCCCCGAGCGTGACGGCGTCGCTCACCACGCGGCCGTCTGGGAGCGTCAGCGTCAACCTCCGCTCGCAATCCGCGTAGTCGGCGATGACCGTCTGCAGCTCGCCCAGCACCTTGCCGTTGACCATCTGGTCGCGGGCGTCGATCACGAAGAAGCGTCGGTTCTCGCGCACGCCGTCGAGCGCCAGCGCCACCCGCCCCACGGCCTGCAGCCGCGTCCCCTTGACCGGGGTGATCGCCAGGCCTGTGACGACGACCGCTGTCAAGCTATGCCGCCGCCTGCTCGGCCCAGTCGCGATACAGCTGCCAGTAGCGGCCGCCGGCGTCGAGCAGCTCGTCGTGCGTGCCCTGCTCGACGATCCGGCCGTGCTCGAGCACGACGATCCGGCCGGCGTGGCGGATCGTCGACAGCCGGTGCGCGATCACGAGCGCGGTGCGCCCGGCGACCAGACGCCGCAGGCCTTGCTCGATCAGGCTCTCGGTGTGGACGTCGACGTTCGAGGTGGCCTCGTCGAGGACCAGGATCCGGGGATCGGCGGCGAGTGCCCGGGCGAACGCGATCAGCTGCCGTTGGCCGGCCGACAGCTGCACGCCGCGCTCGCCGACCTCGGTGTCGTAGCCGTGCTCCAGCGCCTCGATGAACGTGTCGGCACCGACCGCACTGGCGGCGGCCGCGACCTGTTCGTTGGACGCGCCCGGACGGCCGAACGCGATGTTGTCGCGCACCGTGCCGCTGAACAGGAAGCCCTCCTGGGGCACGATCCCCATCTGCGAGCGCAGCGAGTGCGCGCTGACCTCGCGCAGATCGTGGCCGTCGACGAGCACGCGCCCCTCGGTCGGGTCATAGAAGCGCGCGACGAGCTTGGCCAGCGTCGACTTGCCGGCGCCCGTCTCGCCGACCAGGGCGATCGTCTGTCCGGGCGCGATCGCGAGGTCGATGTCGCGCAGCGCCCACCCGTCGTCGTCGTCGGCCCCGCCGTCGCCGGCGCGGCGATACCGAAACGACAGGCCCTCGAAGCGCAGCTCGCCGCGGATCGGCCCCAGCGCCGGCGCCCCCGAGGCGTCGGACAGCTCCGGCTGCTCGTCGAGCAGCTCGAAGATCTTGTCGAGCGCTGCCATCCCCGACTGGTAGGTGGTGTACAGCTGCGACAGCTGCTGGATCGGGTCGAAGAAGTTGTTGAGCGCCGCGATGAAGCCGAACACGACCCCGGTCGAGGCGTGTCCGTCGATCACCTCGTAGCCGCCGATCAGCAGGATCTCGATCGTCACCAGTGCCGACAGCAGCTCGACCGCGGGGAAGTAGGCGCCGTTGAGATACACGGTCTTCATGTTGGCCGCGCGGTTGTCCTCGTTGAGCTCGGCGAACCGTCCGATGTGACGCCGCTCCTGACCGAAGGCCCGCACCACGCGGATCCCCGACAGGGTCTCCTGCAGATAACCGGTGATCGTCGCGATCTTCTCCCGCGTGGCCCGGTAGGCGTCGGCTGACGCGATCCGGAACGCGATCGCGCCCACGCCCAGCAGCGGCAGCGCAAGGAACGTCAACAGCGCCAGATGCGCGTTCAGCACGACCAGGATCGCGACGACGCCGACCAGCATCAGCCCCGACTGGAACAAGGTCGCGAGGCCGTCCTCGACCAGCTGGTCGAGCGCCTCGACGTCGTTGGTCAGTCGCGAGATCACGACGCCGGTCCGGTTGCGCGAGTAGAAGCCGATCGACAGCGACTGCAGGTGCGCGAACAGGCGCACGCGGAGGTCCTGCAGCGCTCGTTGGCCGACCCACCCGACGAGGTACGTCTGCGCGTATGAGGCGACCACGTACAGCACCGCCGACAGCAGGAACGCGGCCACGATCACGTTCAGCGTGCCGACGTCGTGGCGCTGGATGCCGTCGTCGATCGCGAGCTTCGCGAGCGGCGCCGGCGCGAGCGCCGCGCCCGTCGCGGTCACAAGCGATACGAACATCGCCAGCACGCGCCAGCGATACGGGCTCATCAGCTCGATCAACCCGCGCAGCTTGCGCGCGCGGCCACGGCCTGATTGCAGCCGCCGGCGAAGCTCGGCAGCCCTCACGGCCCGACCGCCTCGACCGGCTTGCGGGTCAGGAACACCTGGTCGGGCATCCCCTTGTCGACGATCTCGCGGTACAGCTCGGACTCCGCCAACAACTCGTCGTGCTTCCCGCGGGCCGCGATCCGCCCGTCCTCGAGCACCACGATCTCGTCCGCGAGCGAGATCGTCGACAGGCGGTGCGCAATCACGAACGTCGTCCGCCCCCGCATCAGCTCTGCCAGCGCTCGCTTGATCTCGTTCTCCGTCGACGCGTCGACCGACGAGGTGGCATCGTCGAGGATCAGGATCCGCGGATCGGCCAGCAAGGCCCGCGCGATCGCGATCCGCTGCCGCTGGCCGCCCGACAACGTCAGCCCCCGCTCGCCGACGCGCGTCTGATAGCCGTCGGGCAGGCGCTCGATGAACTCCCGCGCTTGGGCGGCGCTGGCGGCCGCCGCCACCTCGTCGGCCGTCGCATCGGGACGCGCGTAGGCGATGTTGTCGTGCACGGATGCCGAGAACAGGAACGGGTCGTCGTTGACGACCGCGATCGCGCGGCGCAGCGTCACGAGGTCGACGGACCGCACATCGGCCCCGTCGATCATCACCGCGCCCTCGCTGACGTCGTACAGGCGCGGCAGCAGCGACACCAGCGCGGTCTTGCCGGAGCCCATCGCGCCGACGACCGCGACCGTCCGCCCAGCCTCGAGCTCGAGGTCGATCTCACGCAGCGCCGGCCTGGACGCGCCCTCGAACGTCAACCCGACGCGCTCGAAGGTCACCTGGCCGGGACCGTCGGGGAGCGCCGGTGCGTCGGGCGCGACCGTCATCCGGGGCGCGCGGTCCAGGATCTGGAAGATCCGGGCGCCCGACGCGGTCGCCCGCTGCGCGGCGCCGAGCATGTAGCCGAGCGTGCGCATCGGCGAGATCAGCATCAGCAGGTAGGCGTAGAAGGCGGTGAATTGGCCGACCGTGAGCGAGCCGTCGATCACCTCCCGGCCGCCGACGAGCACGATCGCCGCCAGCCCCAGGTTCGGCAAGAAGCTGATCATCGGGGCATAGAACGCCTGGATCCGGGTCGCGTACAGCTGCTGGTCGAAGACCCGCTGCACGGCGTGCTGGAAGCGGCGAAGCTGGCGCTGCTCCTGCGCAAACGCCTTCACGACCCGCACGCCGGACACGTTCTCCTCCGCCTCGGCGGTCAGCTCCGCGATCCGCTGTTGCGCCTCGCGCATCGCCGGTTGCGAGCGGTGCCCGTAGCGCGCCGCGATCACCACCACGAACGGCACCGGCGCCAGCGACAGGGCCGCGAGCTCGGGCCGCAGCGCAAACATCGCGACCCCGGCCAGCACGATCGTCAACAGCGACTGCCCGATGAAGATCAGGCCGTACCCGAGGAAGAACCGCACCGACTGCAGGTCGACGGTCGCGCGCGACATCAGCTGGCCGGTCTGCTGGCGATCGAAGAACGCGAGCTCCAACCGCTGCAGCTGGCCGTACAGCGCCCCGCGCAGGTCGACCTCGACGCCCAGCGACACGCGCCCGGCGACCAGGCGGCGCACAACGCTCAGACCCAGGCGCGCCACGCCCGCCGCCCCGATCGCGATCGCCCACAGCTCCAGCGCATGGCGGTGGTGCATGCGGATCGCGTCGATCGCCCGACCGGTCAGGTACGGGATCAGGACGGTCGCCACCATCGCCCCGAACGCAAGCGCGAACGACCACGCGACATCGCGTCGATAAGGGCGCAGGAAAGCGATCAGTCTCCGGAACGTGACCATACTTCAAAAAGTATAGTAGGCGGCTTTGAGCCGATCCGACAGCGCCAGGCTCCGACCCCCCACACAACGGTAGGGTGGTCCAGCGCGACCCCGAGCTGGCAGGAGACAGAGGCAGATGGCAAGCATCCGCGAAGCGACGTTCGAGCTGCTCCGTGCCCATCGGATGACGACGATCTTCGGCAACCCGGGCTCGACCGAGTTACCGATGCTGGCGAGCTTCCCGGACGACTTCTCGTACGTGCTGGGCCTGCAGGAGCTGGTGGTGGTCGGGATCGCGGACGGCTATGCCCAGGCGGCGGGTCGCCCGACGCTCGTCAACCTGCACACGGCACCCGGCGTCGGCAACGCGGTCGGCGGGATCCACAACGCGCAGGCCAACAAGTCGCCGCTGGTGATCACAGCCGGCCAGCAGGTACGCGCCCACATCCTGCTCGAGGCGAGCCTCACCAACCGTGACGCGACGCTCGGCCCGCAGCCGTACGTGAAATGGAGCCACGAGCCGGCGCGCGCGCAGGACGTGCCGGCCGCGATCGCGCGGGCGATCCACCACGCCACGCTGCCGCCCAAGGGCCCGGCGTTCGTCTCGATCCCGATGGATGACTGGGACGCAGAGGCCGACGAGGACCGCACCGCCAACGCTACCGCCCGCGTGGTCGCCGCGCGCGCGATGCCCGACCCGCAGGCGCTGGCGGGCCTCGCGCGGCGACTCGACGAGGCGCGCAATCCGGTGCTGATCATCGGCCCGGACGTCGACGCCAGCGGCGGCTGGGACGCCGCCGTCGCGCTCGCCGAGCGCCAGCGGCTGCCGGTCTGGGCCGGCCCCGCCGTCGGCTCGAGCCGGATCGGGTTCCCCGAGCGCCACCCCAACTTCGTCGGCGTGCTGCCGCCCGCGATCGCGCCGGTCAGCGAGGCGCTCAGCGGCCACGACCTAGCGCTGGTCGTCGGGTCAGCGGTATTCCCCTACTACCCCTACGTCCCCGGCCCGCTGCTGCCCGCGGGCCTGTCGCTGACGCTGATCACCTCCGATCCCGGTGAAGCCGCGCGCGCGCCGATGGGCGACGCGATCGTCGGCGACGTGGCGCTGGGTCTCGAGCAACTGGTGGCGCTCGCCGGCGAGTCGAGCCGCAACTCGCCCGAGCCCCGCCCCGAGCCCGGCGAGCCGCCCGCTGCAGATCCGATCAGCGGCTCGGAGGCGATGGCGGCGCTCGCCGACGCGTGGCCCGACGACGCGATCGCGGTCCCCGAGGCGCCGTCGTGCACGATGGCGCTGCGCAACCGGCTGCGACTGTCGCGGCCGGGCAGCTACTTCTTCACCGCCAGCGGCGGCCTCGGCTTCGGGATCGCGGCGGCGGTCGGCGTCGCGCTGGCGCAGCCTTCGCGCCCGGTCGTGTGCGTGCTCGGCGAGGGCTCCGCCCAGTACGGGATCACGGCGCTGTGGACCGCGGTCGCGTACAAGCTGCCGGTCACGTTCCTCGTGCTGCGCAACGACGAGTACATGATCTTGAAGTGGTTTGCGAGCTTCGAACAGGTCTCGGGCGTGCCCGGGCTGGACCTGCCGGGCCTCGACACGGCCGCCGTCGCACGCGCTTACGGGATGCCGGCGCGCGACGTGTCCGGCCGCGAGGAGCTGACCGAGGCACTGCGCGAGGCGATCGCGGCCGACGACGGCCCGCGCCTGGTCCAGGTCCGGGTGGCGTCCGGGATGTGGGTGGATTAGGGTCCTTAGCACGCGTGCCGGTGAACCTTGCCCCCCCGCGCCCGGCCGCCGGCTTGTGCAACCGCTGCGCGCATCAGCAGCTCGTCCGCAACACGCGCGGCTCGGTGTTCTCGCTGTGCCGGCGCTCGCGCACCGAGCCCGACCGGTTCCCGCGCTATCCGCGGCTGCCGGTGACCGGTTGCGCCGGGTTCACTGCGGCGGGAGCGGATTGAGGACGATCTGCAGGTCGGAGCTGGCGAATCCGCGCGCTCACCGTGGCCGTGCCGTTGAAGTCGGTGGCGGTCAGCGTGAACGTGGCCGACTCGTGCGCGCCGGCCCGCAGCGCGATCCGGGCGGCCTTCGGCAGTCTCGTCGTCAGCACGGTCCTTGCGCCGGCGCGCAGGCGGACGGTGATCCCGATCAGGCGGAAGGAGTCCGAGCGCTGCTTGCCATGCCGCGGCTTGCGGCCGACCAGCTCGACGACCGTACCGCGCAATGACGCAACCGTGCCCTGGTTGCAGGTGGCCGCGAGCGACAGCGTGCCCAGCGGCGTCGCCGGGTGCTTGCGCCCTGCGCCTTTGGGTAGCTTGGCCGGCGTGACGGTGACCTTGCGCGTCTCTGGGAGGAGCTCGCAGCGCGGCCCGAGCAGCGCGACCGATGAAGGCGCGACGAGCTTGGGCCCGAACGTCGCGATCACGGCCTGATCAGAGCTCAGCGTCACCTGACATGCGCCGGTGCCCGAGCAGGCGCCGCTCCAGCCGGTGAAGACGGACTCACCCGCGGGCGCGGCGCTCAGCGACACGGTCGTGCCGGCCGCATCGAGCGTCGAGCAGGTCCCCGGACACGAGATCCCCGCGCCGGCCACCGTGCCCGACCCCTCCCCGGCGAGCGACACTGCCAGCGTATGACCGACGCTGAATGTGGCTGTCACCGCCTGGTCTCCGTTCATCGTCACGGTGCAGTAGCCGCCGCCCGAGCACGCGCCGCTCCAGCCGGTGAAGATCGACCCCGGGTTGGTGATCGG
>JBEKRJ010000250.1:0-6851 GCA_049518835.1 Solirubrobacteraceae bacterium | reverse complement strand
GCGACCGACCTCGTGCTGACGGTCACCGAGTTGCTGCGCCAGCACGGCGTCGTCGGCAAGTTCGTCGAGTTCTACGGCGACGGGCTCGCGCGGCTGCCGCTCGCCGACCGCGCGACGATCGGCAACATGTCGCCCGAGTTCGGCTCCACCTGCGCGATCTTCCCGATCGACGCAGAGACGCTTCGCTACCTCGAGTTCTCAGGCCGGCCGCGCGAGCTGGTGGGGCTGGTGCAAGCGTATGCCAAGGAGCAGGGCCTGTGGCACGACGAGCAGTCCGAGGAGCCGACCTTCAGCAACCGGCTGGAGCTCGATCTGGCGAGCGTCGTGCCGAGCATCGCGGGGCCCAAGCGCCCTCAGGATCGCGTCGCGCTGACCGAGTCAAAGGCAGCCTTCCGGCTCGCGCTCGAGGGCTACCTGCCCGATGTCGACGGCGAGGACGACGCGGTCGCCGGCAGCTTCCCGGCCTCAGACCCGGTCGCCACGCACGTCCCCAACGGTCCCGGGCACGAGCCGGGCGGGGGCACCGGCGGCGCGCAGGTAGCCGAGCGCCGGCGCACGAGCGTGCCCGTGACGCTCGCCGACGGGGTCCAGACCGAGCTCGACCACGGTCACGTCGTGATCGCGGCGATCACCAGCTGCACGAACACCTCGAACCCGTCGGTGATGGTCGGGGCGGGACTGGTCGCGCGTAACGCGGTGCAGAGGGGGCTGAAGGTCAAGCCGTGGGTCAAGACGTCGCTGGCGCCGGGGTCGAAGGTCGTGACCGAGTACCTGGACCGAGCCGGGCTGACCGAGTACCTGGACGCGCTGGGCTTCAACCTCGTCGGCTACGGCTGCACGACCTGCATCGGCAACAGCGGGCCGCTGGGGCCGGAGATCTCCGATGCGGTCAGCGGGCAAGACCTCGCGGTCGTGTCGGTGCTGTCGGGCAACCGCAACTTCGAGGGCCGGATCAACCCCGACGTGAAGATGAACTACCTCGCGTCGCCGCCGCTGTGCGTCGCCTACGCGATCGCCGGGACGATGGACATCGACCTCTACGACGAGCCGCTGGGCGAGGACGGGCGCGGCGAGCCGGTGTTCCTGCGCGATCTCTGGCCGAGCGCCGCCGAGGTCGACCGGACCGTCAGCGAGGCCGTCCAGTCGGACATGTTCCATCGCAGCTACGGCGAGGTGTTCGACGGCGACGAGCGCTGGAACTCGCTCCCGGTCCCGACCGGCGACAGCTTCGCCTGGGAGGACAGCTCGACGTACGTGCGCCGGCCGCCGTTCTTCGAGGGCGTGCCGGTCGAGCCCGAGCCGATCACCGAGATCGCGGGCGCGCGCGTGCTCGCGGTCCTCGGCGACAGCGTCACGACCGATCACATCTCCCCGGCGGGCTCGATCAAGCGCGACGGCCCGGCCGGGCGATACCTGATCGAACACGGCGTGGAGCCCCGGGACTTCAACTCATACGGCTCGCGGCGCGGCAACCACGAAGTGATGATGCGAGGCACGTTCGCGAACATCCGCCTGCGCAACCTGCTCGGCGGACTCGATCCGCTTCCTGAGGGAGGGGTGACGCTGTACCTGGGTGGCGACGGCGAGCCTGAGCAGATGTCGATCTACGACGCTGCGATGCGTTACCTGGAGCACGGGGTGCAGCTGGTGGTGCTCGCCGGCAAGGAGTACGGCTCGGGCTCCTCGCGCGACTGGGCCGCGAAGGGAACGCGCCTGCTCGGCGTGCGGGCCGTGATCGCCGAGAGCTTCGAGCGCATCCACCGCTCCAACCTGGTCGGGATGGGCGTGCTGCCGCTGCAGTTCAAGCCCGGCGACTCGATCAAGTCGCTCGGGTTGAGCGGTCGCGAGACGTTTGCGATCGGCGGGCTTGCCGGCGGTGAGGAGGTTCCCCGCGAGATCACGGTGAACGCCGACGACAAGCGCTTCGAGGCGATCGTCAGAATCGACACGCCCAACGAGCAGCGCTACTACCGCCACGGCGGGATCCTGCAATTCGTCTTGCGCGAGCTGCTGGCGAGCTGAGCGGCGGCGCTGCATGGTCCGCTGCGCACGTCAGCACCGGCCGGGATAGCCTTCGGGAGTGCCTACGCCCGCCCTGCTCCAACGCCTGCTGGCGGAAGTCGGTCCCTCCGGACACGAAGCGGACCCCGCCCGCGTGTGGCGCGATGCGTGCGGCGCGTTCGCGACCGACGTCAGCGCCGACACGATGGGGTCCTCGCGGGCGCGCGTGCCGGGCAGCGCGGGCGGCCCGAGGCTTGCGGTGATCGGGCACATCGACGAGATCGGGCTGCACGTGTCCCACATCGAGGACAGCGGCTACCTGCGCTTCGGGCAGGTCGGCGGCTGGGACGCGGTGGTGCTGGTCGGCCATCGGGTCCGCTTGCGCAGCCGGACGGGTTCGGTCGAGGGCGTGATCGGCCGCAAGCCGATCCACCTGCTGCGCGAGGACGACCGTAAGAAGGCCCCCGAGCTCAAGGACCTGCACATCGACATCGGCGCCAAGGATGGGGAGGAGGCGCGCGGGCTGGTGCGGATCGGTGATGTCGCGGTCGTCGACGTGCAGCCGCTGGAGTTCCCAAACGGCCGGATCGTCGCGCGGGCGCTCGACAACCGGGTCGGTTGCTTCGTCGCCGCCGAGGTCGCCCGGCTGGTGGCCGACGCCGGCGGCGCGCCCGGCGACGTGGTCGCGATGGCGGTGGTGCAGGAGGAGACGACGTTCGCGGGCTCGCGCACGAGCGCGTACTCGCTGGCGCCCGACGTGGCGATCGTCGTCGATCTCACGCACGCCACCGACCAGCCCGGCGTCGAGCTCGGGCCGATGACCAAGCACACGTTCGACTCCGGGCCGGTGATCGCGCGTGGCACGACGCTGCACCCGCACGTATTCGAGCTGCTCTACGAGGCGGCCGAGCAGGAGTCGATCCCGTTCACGGTCGAGTCGCTCGGGCGCGCGACCGGCACCGACGCCGACGCCGTCCACCTCAGCCGCGAGGGCGTGCCGACGGGGCTTGTATCGATCCCGTGTCGCTACATGCACTCGCCGGTCGAGATGGTCTCGCTGGCCGACATCGACGCCGCCGCGAGGCTGATCGCGGCGTTCGCGCAGCGGCTGACACCCGGAATGTCGTTCGAGCGTTGAGCGGACCGGTCGTGCTGCTGCTGTTCGACATCGACGGGACGCTCGTGGGGGGGGCGACCGACGCCCATCGCGCGGCCCTCGACGAGGCGCTGCTCGAGGTCCACCGCATCGACCCGCACAAGCACGCGGGCCGTGGGCTGAATCCCGCCGGTCGCTCGGACGGCGAGATCGTGCGCGCGATCCTGCTCGACGCCGGCATCGCGCCCGAGCGGATCGACGAGCTCGCCGGCGAGGTGCGCGACTGCGCCTCGCAGGCGTACGCTCGTCTGTGCCCCCTTGACCTGACGGGGTTCGTGCTCGCGGGCGTGCCGGCGCTGCTGGGCGAGCTGTCGGCGCGGGCGGGCGTGAAGCTCGGCTTGGTGACCGGCAACTACGAGTCGATTGCGCGCCTGAAGCTGGCGCGGGCGGGGCTCGGCAAGCACTTCCCGAGCGGGCAGGGCGCGTTCGGATCGGACTCCGAGGACCGTGCGGCGCTGCCGAAGATCGCGCGCCGGCGGGCCGGCGCGCGCGGGCATCCGTATCCGTGCGAGCGGACGATCGTGATCGGTGACACACCGCTCGACATCGCCTGCGCGCGCGCTGACGGAGTCCGCTGCGTAGCGGTGGCGACGGGGCAGTACGGGGCCGCGGAGCTGACCGGCGCCGACGCGGTCGCGATCGACGCCGCTGGGTTGCGCGACGCGCTGGTGGCGGCGCTGGGCCGGTCCTAGGATGAGGTCGTGAGCGTCGTCACCGACGTCCTGGCAGTTGCGAGCGACGTGCATCGCTTCTCGCTCGACGAGTATCACCGGCTGATCGAGTGCGGCGGCTTCGACGAGGACGCTCGCGTCGAGCTGATCGAGGGGGTGATCACGAACATGAGCCCAAGGACGCGAGAGCACGACAACGCGATCCGATGGCTGAACCGATGGCTGATGCGGTCGGTGGACGAGGAGCGTTTTGAGGTCGGCGTCCAGACCGCGCTGACGCTCGAGCGCTCCGAGCCCGAACCCGATCTGTCGGTGTTCGGACGCGACGCCCCGCGCCCGTTCCACCCCGGAACGGCGGCGCTCGTGATCGAGGTCGCCGTCTCGTCGCGCGACTACGACCTGCGCGTCAAGCCGAACGTGTACGCGAGCGCCGGGATCGAGGAGTATTGGGTCGTCGATCTCGAGCGCCGGCGCGTCGTCGTTCATCGTCAAGCGAGCGCCGACGGATACGGCTCGGTCTCGGCAGCGAGCGCCGGCGAGCGGGTGCGCGCCGAGGCGCTGACACTGCCGGCGCTGGACGTTGCGGAGCTGTTCGCGGCCGCGTTCGCCCAGCAGCGGTAGCCGTCGCGTCAGCCGCCGTGGGTCGGGAACTGGCTGGCACATCCTGGCCAGGGCGAAGAAGACGCTGGTCTCGAACCTGCGAAGGGCCTAACCGCGGACGAGCTTCTTGTAGGTGATCCGCTTGGGACGATCGGCGTCGGCCCCGAGCTGCTCGTGGCGGAAGCTCTCGTAGGCCTCGAAGTTGCCCTCGAACCAGCGCACGACCGAGTCGCCCTCGAACGCGAGCACGTGCGTCGCGATCCGGTCCAGGAACCAGCGGTCGTGCGACACGACGACGGCACAGCCGGCAAACGACAGCAGCGCCTCCTCGAGCGCGCGGAGCGTGTCGACGTCGAGGTCGTTGGTTGGCTCGTCGAGCAGTAACAGGTTCCCGCCGCTGCTCAGCAGCTTGGCCAGATGCAGCCGGTTGCGCTCACCGCCGGACAGCTTGTCGACGCGCGTCTGCTGGTCGGTGCCCTTGAAGTTGAAGCCCGCGACGTACGCGCGGCTGTTGACCGTGCGGTCGCCGAGCTTGATCTGATCGACCCCGCCGGAGACCTCCTCCCAGACCGTCTTGGCGCCGTCGAGCGCATCGCGCGACTGGTCGACGTACGCGAGCTGCACGGTCTCGCCGATCCGCAGCGCGCCGGCGTCCGGCTGCTCCTGGCCGGTGATCATCCGCAGCAGCGTCGTCTTGCCAGCCCCGTTGGGCCCGATCACGCCGACGATCCCGCCGCGCGGCAGCTTGAACGACAGCTCGTCGATCAGCACGCGGTCGCCGTAGGACTTGCGGAGCCGGTCGGCCTCGACCACGATCTCGCCGAGCCGCGGGCCGGCGGGGATGTGGATCTGAACCTGATCGAGCTTGACGTTGCGGTCCTGGGCGAGCAGCGCCTCGTAGGCGTTCAGGCGTGCCTTGGGCTTGTTGCGGCGGGCGCTGGCGTTGAGCCGGACCCACTCGAGCTCGCGCTCGATCGTCCGCCGGCGGGCGCCCTCCTGGCGCGCCTCGGCCGCCAGGCGGACGCGCTTTTGGTCAAGCCAGCCCGAGTAGTTGCCCTCGTACGGAATCCCGCGGCCACGATCGAGCTCGAGGATCCAGCCGGCGACGTTGTCCAGGAAGTAGCGATCGTGGGTGACCGCCACGACCGTGCCTCGGTAGTCGCGGAGGTGCTGCTCGAGCCACGCGACCGACTCGGCATCGAGGTGGTTGGTCGGCTCGTCGAGCAGCAGCAGGTCGGGCTGGCGCAGCAGCAGCCGGCACAACGCGACGCGCCGCCGCTCGCCTCCGCTCAGGGTCGCGACCTCCGCATCCGGCGGGGGACAGCGCAGCGCGTCCATCGCGATCTCGAGCGTCGTGTCGAGGTTCCACGCATCGATCGCATCGATCCGCTCTTGCACGCGCGAGAACTCGTCCGCGGTCTCGTCGGAGTAGTTCATCGACAGCTCGTTGAAGCGGTCCAGCAGCGCCCGGGCGTCCGCGACCCCTTCCTCGACGTTGGCGCGCACGTCCTTGCTCGAATCCAGCTGCGGCTCCTGCTCGAGCATGCCGACGGTCGCCGCCGGCGCCAGCTGCGCCTGGCCTTCGAACTCGGTGTCGAGCGCGGCCATGATCCGCAGCAGGGTCGACTTGCCGGCGCCGTTGTAGCCGAGCACGCCGATCTTGGCGCCCGGCAGGAACGACAGCGAGATGTCGCTGAGCACCTCCCTGTCGGGCGGGTAGCGTCGCGCGAGCTTGTACGTGGTGAAGATGTACTGAGAGGACACCGGTCATCAGCATATGAGATATGACCCTTGCGCTAGAAACACTCGTGTGCTGCACGCGCTCGCAATCGTGCTCGCGACGATCGCGGTCGGTTGCATGGTGGCGGCGATCATCGGCATGGTCGTCGGCCGGCCGGGTCCGCGGGCCGGCGTTTGGATCCGCGCGGCGGCGCTCGCGTGCTTTGTCGCGGCGGTCGTCCTCAACGTCGCCGCGCATTAAGAGGGTCGCGTCAGACGCCGCGATTGAGCAGCTCGCCCGAGCCGGCGCGTCCGCCACCGGATAGCATCCTTGCGCACTCAATCTTGAACTCGTGGAGGGAGCATGGCCAAGACCGTCTACACAGCAGCGGCGCACGTCACCGGCGGGCGCGAAGCGGGCCACGGCGTCAGCAGCGACGGCGCCCTCGACGTCCAGCTGCGCCAGCCGCCAGAGAGCGGCGGCCCCGGCGGCGGCACCAACCCCGAGCAACTGTTCGCGGTCGGCTACGCGGCCTGCTTCGAGGGCGCACTCGGCGTCGTCGCGCGCCGTGAGCGCGTGGAGCTCGGCGCTGTCTCGATCGATAGTCGCGTCAGCCTCGTCACCACCGAGGAACGGGGCTTCAACGTCGCCGTCGAGCTCAACGTCAGCCTGCCCGAGATCGAGGACCCCGACCAAGCGGCGA
>JBEKRJ010000249.1:0-6856 GCA_049518835.1 Solirubrobacteraceae bacterium | reverse complement strand
GGCTGCCTGCTTGCAAGTTTCACTTGGGCTCATACAAGCCGCCGTCGCGTACTACGGCGAGTACCGCGACGAGATCAATGAGGAGATCGAGCTCAACGAGGCCGAGTACCAGCGCGGCATCGAGGCGGACGCCGCCGGCCAGCGCGCGCTGCGCGGGTGAAGGCCCTTCTCGACGAGCAGCTCTCCCCGCGGATAGCGGAGGTGCTGCGTAGCCGCGGCTATGACGTCGAGTCGGTTGTCGAGCGCAGCGATCTTGCTGGACCTAGCGACCGACACATCTTCGAGGTCGCAGCAGCCGAGAAACGGGCCGTCATCACCAACAACGTCAAGGACTTCCGGCCGATTGGCGCAGAGCGTCTCGCACGAGGCGAGTCTCACGCCGGACTGATCCTGCTGCCCTCGACTCGAGCTCGCACCCGCAGTGCCGTCGAGAGGCTCGCGGATGCGATCGATCGAATCTTCACTGAGCACCCCGATGGCCTCGCCGCCGCCGAGCGCTGGATTCCGCCGCTTACGAGCTCCTGAGCCACGGCGCTACGGCATGCCGCCGTGCCGCAGAACGTGGAGCTCCGCGTCAGCGTCTGGTCACGGCGCAATCAGGACGATTAGAACGGCTCGAGCCAGGCGATGTGCCGAACTTCGTAACCTGAGTAAGGGCCGCGCTTCGCCTCGATCGGGAGCCTCGCCAGCGCGGCGCGCCGATCGGGCGCCTCGAAGAAGATCGTGCGTCTTGATTTCTGCTGATCGTCGGGTCTGACGATGTGGATGTCTGCTCGCCACGTCATACGCCTATTGTCGGCGCGACCGAGCCGATCCGAAATGGCCCCACGGCTAATCGCGGGGACGACCGATCCGACCCTTCGCATACTCCCGGTATTGTCGGGCGAGCCGTGTCGGCGGCGCCAGCTTCGGCGAGCGAGACCGCGCTTGCTGGCGCGACTCGACGTGGTCGTACTGGGGAGCTCCTCCACAAGGTAATCGAGTCGACGGGTCGCTAGCCTGGCCTGGCTACGACCTGCGGCTTGCTTGTCGGTCAGGATGGTTGAGAACGCGTGAAGAAGATCGGATTCCTCTCCTTTGGTCACTGGAGCGCTAGCCCGCGCTCGCGGACGCGCTCGGGCGCGGATGCGCTGCTGCAGTCCATCGAGCTGGCGGCGGTAGCGGAGCAACTGGGCGCCGACGGCGCCTACTTTCGAGTTCATCATTTCGCGCGTCAGCTCGCCTCGCCGTTCCCGCTGCTTGCTGCGATCGGCGCGAGGACGTCGCGGATCGAGATCGGAACAGCCGTGATCGATATGCGCTACGAGAACCCGATGTACTTCGCAGAGGACGCCGGAGCGGCTGATCTGATCGCCGGTGGTCGGCTTCAGCTCGGGATCAGCCGGGGGTCGCCCGAGCAGGTGATCGACGGCTGGCGCTACTTCGGCTACGCGCCCGCCGATCGCGACAGCGATGCCGAGATGGCGCGCAAGCATGCCGAGCTCGCGCTCGAGGTTCTCAAAGGCGAGGGGTTCGCGCAACCGAACCCCCGGCCGATGTTTGCCAATCCGCCGGGCCTGTTACGGATCGAGCCGCACTCGTCCGGCTTGCGCGAACGGATCTGGTGGGGGTCGGGATCAAACGCAACCAGTGTCTGGGCGGCGCGACTGGGAATGAACCTGCAAAGCTCGACGCTCAAGGACGACGAAACGGGCGAGCCGCTGCACGTCCAGCAGCGCAAGCAGATCGAGGCCTACCGCGAGGCGTGGAACCAAGCAGGCCATGACCGTCAGCCGCGGGTCTCGGTCAGCCGCAGCATCTTCGCGCTCACGACCGACACCGACCGCGCCTACTTCGCCGGCGACGGGGACTCCCACGACCAGGTCGGCATGATCGACCAGAGCACGCGCGCGATCTTCGGACGCTCATACGCGGCTGAACCCGACATGCTCGTCGAGCAACTGCGCAACGACGAGGCGATCCAAGCGGCCGACACGCTGCTCCTCACGGTGCCCAACCAGCTCGGCGTCGAATACAACGCTCACGTCATCGACAACATCCTCACCCACGTCGCGCCGGCGCTCGGCTGGCGCTAGTGCTAGCCACGCGCCGACGCGTTCAGAGTTCGTGTCGCGGTGTCGCCAACGCTGCGCGTCGGCGGCAGCTGACGTCGTCTCGCACGTGACACGCGTTACACCTTGGCTTGCCCCCGCGTCTGCGCCTCTAGCCGCGCCGCGTGCAGTTCGTTGAATTCGCGACCCTCGCGCACGAACCGGAGCAAAAGCTCCAGCTCTTGGGTGCTGTAGCGGTTGTAAAGGCGCTCGGCCTGCTGCGCATGCTCGCGGTAGAACTGCTGCGCGTGCGCCGATGCCTCCGGCGCGATCTCGACCAGCACCCGCCGGCGATCGGCGGCGTCCCGCACCCGACGCGCGAAGCCAAGCCGCTCGAGGCGGTCGAGCGCGGTCGTCATCGCGCCGGTGGTCAGGCCGGTCGCCTCGGCCAGCTGTCCGGCAGTGAGCTGGCCGGCGCGCTGCAAGACGTCGACGCAGCGCATGTCGGTCCTGTTGAGCCCCAGCGCCTCGGCGACTGCCTGGTCGAACCGGTCGGTCGCTGACTGCGATCGGCGGATCTCGTCGACCAGTTCGGCGAACACTTGACGCTTATGTCTTGACACTGTGATCTCTTGATGCTAAAGATATCTATCGGTCAAGGCAATTCTATTCGCGTGAGGAGTCGCCACATGGATCTGGCGATCGAAGCCAGAGAATTGATGAAGCGCTATCCCCCGGCGGTGCAAGCGCTCGACGGCGTCGACCTGTCGGTCCCGCGCGGCACGATCTTCGCGCTGCTCGGCCCCAACGGCGCCGGCAAGTCGACGACGGTTCGTGTGCTGACGACGCTGACGCGCCCTGACAACGGCACCGCGCGGGTCGCCGGCATCGACGTGCTGGCCGAGCCCGGACGGGTGCGTCAGGCGATCGGCGTCGTCGGCCAGAAGCACGGGTCAGATCCCGAGGCGACCGGCTGGGAGAACCTCGTGCTCCAAGGGGAATTCTGTGGGATCACCGGCCGCGAGCTCAAGCAGCGAGTGCAGGAGTCGCTCGAGCGCCTGGCGCTCGCCGATGCCGCCCGGCGCAAGGCCAAGACCTACTCCGGTGGCATGGCGCGGCGGCTCGACATCGCGATGGGGCTGCTGCACCGCCCTCAGGTGCTGTTCCTCGACGAGCCGACGACCGGCCTCGATCCCGAGGCTCGCGTGGAGATGTGGGGCGAGATCGAGCGGCTCGCGCGAGAGGAACTGATGACGATCCTGCTCACGACCCACTACATGGAGGAAGCGGACAAGCTCGCCGCCGAGGTCGCGATCATCGACCGCGGCCGGATCGTCGTGCAGGGCACGCCGGAACAGCTAAAGGACGAACTCGAGGGCGACACGATCCAGGTCTCGCTGGCCGAGCCTGCGGCCGCCGGAGCGCTGCTCGCGCTCGAGCGGATCGACGGGCTCTCCCAGATCACTCTCGACGGCGTGACCCTGCGTGCCAGCGTACGCGACGGCGGCGCTGCGATCCCGGCCGTGTTGGCGACGCTCGACGCCCACGGCGTGAAGGCCACGTCGGTCACGCTCGCGCGGCCGACGCTCGACGACGTCTACCTCCGTCACGCCGGGCGCACGTTCCACAAAGCCGATAGCGAACATGAGGAGGCGGGGGCATGACCGCGCTGAGACAGACCGGACAGGTGTACATGCGCGGCCTGCGCGTGCTGATGCGCCAACCGGCCTACCTGGGGATCACGCTGGTACAGCCGATCATCTGGCTGCTGCTGTTCGGGGCGCTGTTCAAGGCGGTGACGAAGATCCCCGGGTTCCACGGCGGCTCGTACATCGACTTCCTCACCCCTGGGGTAGTCGTGATGCTGGCCGTGTTCTCAGCCGGCTGGAGCGGCATGGGCTTCGTCGAGGACATCAACGCCGGCGTCATGGACCGGATGCTGACCTCCCCCGTGTGGCGCGGTGCGCTGAACGCCGGCACGGTCCTGTACAGCGCATTCACGGTGGGACTGCAGACGGTGATCGTCGTTCAGCTGGCGCACGCGCTCGGCGCAGACGTAAAGGGCGGCGTCGGCGGCGTGGCGCTGCTGATCCTGGTCGCGTCGCTGCTGGGCGCCGCAATGGCCTCGTTCTCGAACGGGATTGGCGTGCTCGGCCGCCAGCGCGAGACCGTGATCGGCGCCGTCTCGTTCCTGCAACTGCCGCTCACGTTCCTGTCAGCAGCGCTGATGCAGGAGAGCCTCGTCCCCGGCTGGATCCGCACAATCGCAAAGTTCAACCCGGTCAATTGGGCGGTCGAGGCCGGGCGGTCGGCGGCGATGCAGAAGATCGACTGGAGCACCGTCGGCAGCCGACTCGGGCTGCTGGCCGCGCTCGCGCTCGTCTGCGCCGCCTTCGCCGCTTGGGCGTTCCGAGCCTACCAGCGCTCGCTCTGATCGCCGGGCTCCCAGCGGCCGCCGCCTTCCTTACCCGCCGCGCCCACGCCACTTGTCCTTGACGCGCAGTTACAGTTAGGCCGCCATCGGCCGTCGCGGCCGGTCACAGATCGAGCGCGATGTCATCGCGGGGCTGTGAGCAACACAGGAGCACGCTTCCGTCGGCGGCGGGTTCAACCGGGTCGGGGCTGTAGTCGACAGTCCCCGCGATGAGCGTGGTCTCGCAGGTCTGGCAGACGCCGGTGCGGCATGACCAGCGGACGGGGACGTCGCACGCTTCGGCGAGTTCGAGCAGGCTGCCATAGCCGTTGCTCCATTGGACCGCGAGGGCGCTGCGGGCGAACTCGATCGTCGGGCCGTTTCCGGGTTGACCGGTGGGTTGATGGGGCGTCCGCGCGGGCGTCGCTGCGATCCCCGGCGTCAGGCCCGGCGCCGGTCCGAACGGTTCGGTGTGGATGTGCGAGGCCTCGATTCCGAGGGCCGCGAGACCCGCGCTGATGTCGTCCATGAACTGCGCCGGCCCGCACACGTACGACTCGGCATCGGAGGGGGGCTGGAGCTCGGCGAGCAGTGCTGCGGTGAGACGGCCGGTGGTGTCGAAGTCGCGGCCTTGGAGGTCATTCGGCCCGGGCTGGCTGTAGTACACGTGCCTGCGTGCGTTCGGGAGCGCGGCGAGGAGGGCCTGCGTCTCGGCGGCGAACGAGTGCTCGCGGCTGTTGCGTGCGCCGTACAGCCACCAGATCTCTCGGTTTGACTGTTCCTGCGCAAGTGCCTGAAGCATTGCGAGAACGGGGGTGGCGCCGATCCCTGCGCTGATCAGTAGCACGGGGGCGTGCGTTTGGTCGAGGAAGAACGTGCCGCGCGGTGCCGCGATCTCGAGTCGGTCACCGACCGCGAGACGGGTGTGCAGATAGCCGCTGGCGAGGCCCCCGCGTTCGCGCTTGACAGTGACCCGGTAGTAGCCCGCCCCGGGCGGTCCGGACAGCGAGTAGTTGCGCAGCACCGACCGCTGGCCCGGCGGCTGGACTCGCAACGTGAGGTACTGACCTGCGCGGGCGGCCGGTAGCGCACCGCCATTGGGGTCCTCGAGGCGTATCGAGATCACCGAGTCACTTTCGCGCGTGATCGCCGTGACGGCCAGCGGACGGAAACCGGCCCACGCGGGAGGCGGGCTCGTTAGCGCAAGGCCGGCGTTTCCGCCGCCGGGTTCCCCATCGAGCAGCGTCCGGAAGGATCCTTGCCAGCCGGGGCTCAGCGCGGGTATCCGCAGCGCGCGGAGCAGGTCTTGGCGCGGGTGCCCGGGGAGGTAGAGCAGCGCGTCGACGTCGGCGACCGGCATCTGCTCGGGTCCCGACACCACCTTGATGATCTCGTCTCCCGCTTGCACCGCGCCCTCCTCGAGCACGCGGAAGTAGAAACCGGGCCGGTGGTGGGACACGAGCAACGCGGGAATCCGCGGGTCGTTCATCCGTATTCCGACGCGGTAGCAGGTGACGCGGGGCTGCGTCACCTCAAAGATCGCGGTGCCAATCCGGTAGCGGTCCCCGATGCAGACCTCGTCGTCGCCGAGCCCTTCGACGGTGAAGTTCTCGCCGAACTGTCCGTACACGAAATCATCGCGTCCGAGCTCGCGCTCCCAGTAGCGATACGAGTCGATCTGATAAACGAACACGGCACGCTGCTCGCCCCCGTGCCCCGCCAGATCGCCTTGACCATCGCCCTCCACGTTTAATCTGCTGACCCGGCGCGGGCCGGTCACGGGACCCTTGAAGACACCGGTGAACACGGTCCTCCCCTGCCAGGACACGTCCTTCGGCATGCCGACGTTGACCGAGACCAACCTCCCAACAGGCTCGGCGGCGCTCGGGACGACAGTCTCGCCAGGCTGGACAG
Source organism: Solirubrobacteraceae bacterium (assembly GCA_049518835.1). GTDB lineage: Bacteria > Actinomycetota > Thermoleophilia > Solirubrobacterales > Solirubrobacteraceae > Palsa-465. The sequence goes on along the minus strand of JBEKRJ010000249.1, from coordinate 499 downwards.
GTCCGAGCTTCTCGCCCGACATCGTCCGCGCAGTATCCCGCAGAGCCCACTGAGCCGGCAGCCAAACAGGCCAACTTGGAAGCTGGGCATCGGCCGGTCGTCCGGCCCCGGCGCTCTCCCACGCTGAGGACCGCGGACCGTCACGCGCGATCTGCCTGCCTCGCGAAGATCGCGCGGTCGGGAGAGTCGCAGTGCGGCTGCCGGAGCTCGCGTCTGAGGCTGTTCGCTGCGCCGCGATTTGCGATTCGGACCTGCCCGCCGGCGAGCTGAGCCGGTCATTCCGAAATCCACCAAGCCGAGCCGGATCGCCGAGAACATCCTGTTCGACTTCGAGCTGTCCGGGCCGCGGCGTCATGCTCCGTTGGCGTGCCCGTCCGGGGACATTAGTATCCTCGCGGTCCGCTTCGCGCCCGACGGGGAGCTTCATTGCCATCACAAGGGGTTCGCCGCGCACGAGGTTGCGGGGTATGCCGAGCAGATCCTCGACCAGCACTCGGCG
>JBEKRJ010000248.1:0-6857 GCA_049518835.1 Solirubrobacteraceae bacterium | reverse complement strand
TGTCCTCCTCGCGCCACACGACCATCTTCGCACCCGTGCTCGCGGTAAGGGTGATTCTCATCGAACAATCCGTTGTCTAGAGGGTGGTCGCTCGCGCCCACGCCCCTACGCTTGAAGCGCTTGCAAACGAAAACGATAATCAATTGACCAGCGTTTCACAATGCGAACCGGCGCTCAGGAGCCCAGGCGGCCGGGGCCGATGCCGGTCGCCAGGCTGGCGACGTCGAGCCCCTCCTTGCGGATCCGCAGCGCGATGTAGATCACGCCGCAGACCACCGCCAGGAACGGGTACGAGATCATCGCCGAGAGCGCGCCGCTGATCCCGTCGAGCACGATCAATAGCGCGACGCTGCTGATCTTCGCGCCCGATTCGATCGCGCCGAAGATGATCGACAGCAGGATCGGCACCCCGACCACGAGCGCCAGCGCGAGCGCGATCACGCCGAACGTCGCCCACCACCGACCGCGCACCAGCTCCAGCGAGCGGCGCAGCGCGCGCAGCGGGCCGATGCGCTCGAACATCAGCGCCGGCACGGCCGGGCTGAGCGCGGCCAGCAGCCAGATCCCGGGCACGATGAACAGCGCGAAGCCGGCGAACAGCGCCGCGGCCGCCAGCAGCGAGAGCCACACCAGCGACGCGAGCCGCTGATGGGCGAAGCGCAGCGACGAGCGCCAGTCGACCGGGCGCCCGCTGAAGTGGTCCAGCACGCACTTCGACAGCGCGCCGATCGCGAGCGCGGCGGCGAGCACGCTAATCCCTACGCCGACGGCGGTCGCGAGCGCATTGGTGGCGGTCGGCTGCCCGGCGTTGGTCACGAAATCGCCGTTGCGCACGTGCACGCCGGCGGGCAGCGACAGCGCGTACGCCGCCTCGGCCGCGATCCGCGCCGGGATCACGATCAGCGCGATGACCTTCCACAGGTTCAGCGCCTGGGCGCGATAGACCTGCGCCGAGACCTCGAGCACCGTGCCGGCGCCGGCGCGCCCACCCATGCCCGATGGTTGCCCGTCCACCTCCATGGCGGGCACGATAGCCACCGCCGCGGCCGGTGGCGGCCGCCGCGAGCCCGAGGCGCCACTTAGAGCCCGTAGGAGCGCCCGATCAGCTCGAGCATGATCTCGTCGGTGCCGGCGCCGATCCGGTTCAGGCGCAGGTCGCGCCACGCGCGCTCGATCCCGTACTCCTGCATGTAGCCGTTGCCGCCGTGGACCTGGATGCACTCGTCGGCGACCTCGCACGCGATCCGCGCCGCGTACAGTTTCGCGATCGTGATCTCGCGCACCGGGTAGTCCCCGTTCGCGAACCGCCAGGCGGTCGTGTAGACCATCTCGCGGGCGGTCTGGAGCTTGGTCGCCATCTCGGCGAACTTGTGGCGGATCACCTGAAAGTGGCCGATCTGACGCCCGAACGCGCGACGCGCCAGCGCGTACTGCAGCGTGCGGTCGAACACGTGCTGGGCGCCGGCGACCGATCCCGCGGCGCCGATCAGCCGCTCGCCCTGCAGCTCCCACATGATGTGGTAAAAGCCTTTGCCGAGCTCCCCGAGCACGGCCGAGCGCGGCACGCGCACATCCTGAAACGCGAGCAGCGCCGTGTCGGAGGCGTGCATGCCGAGCTTTTGCAGGCGCTTTTCGCGGATCACGCCAGGGGCGCCCATCGGCACGACAAACAGCGTGAAGCCGTCGTAGCCGGCGTCCGGGTCGGTCTTGGCGACGAGCACGATCGCGTGCGCACGGTGGCCGTTAGTGATGAACGTCTTGGCGCCGTTGATCACGTACTCGTCGCCGTCGCGGACCGCCCGGGTCCTGATCGCCGACACGTCCGAGCCCGCGTCGGGCTCGGTGATCCCGAGGCACAGGATCGCCTTGCCGGCGATCGCCGGCACCAGCCACTGCTGCTTTTGCGCCTCGGTCCCGAACGCGAGGATCGGCGGCATCGCCATGTCGGTCTGCACGACCACGCCCATGCTCAACCCGCCGCTGTGGGCGTGAACGAGCTCCTCGGCGAGCACCAGCTCGCTGTAGTAGTCGCCGCCCTGGCCGCCGTAGCGCTCGGGCTTGTCGAGCCCGAGGAAGCCCAGCTGGCCCAGCCGCGCAAACACCCAGTCCGGGAACGTCGTGCGCTCCCACTCCTCGGCATGGGGCGCGAGCTCCGCGATCGCGAACCGGCGGATCGACTCGCGCAGCTGCTCGTGCTCGTCGGTGAAGATGAAGTGCCGGCGGGCGCCGGCGTGGTCGGGCTTGCGGATCTCGGGCGCGGTGGTCATGCCCGGACCGTAACCGCTGACGTAGGCTGTGCGCGCGATGAGCTACGCGACGCTGCGCTACGAGGTCTCAGACGCCGGCGTGGCGACGATCGCGCTCGATCAGCCGCAGGCCCGCAACGCGCTGTCGGACGAGCTGCTGGCCGAGCTGATCGCGGCGCTGCAGGCGGCGCGCGACGACCCCGCGGTCCGCTGCGTGGTGCTGACCTCGACGCACGACAAGGTCTTCTCCGCGGGCGGCAACCTGGCGCAATTCGCCGCCGACGTGTCGCTCGTGCACAAGCACTTCGCCAACGAGCGCTTCCCGCGCGTGTTCCGGCTGCTCGGCGAGCTCGGCAAGCCGTCGATCTGCGCCGCCAACGGCCACGTGCTGGCGGGCGCGCTGGGGCTTGCGCTCGCGTGCGACCTGATCATCGCCCGCGAGGAGGCCCGCTTCGGCACCCCCGAGATCAACGTCGGCCTGTTCCCGTTCATGATCATGGCGCTGATCTACCGCAACGTGCCGCGCAAGAAGTGCACCGAGCTGCTGCTGCTCGGCGAGCAGATCTCCGCGCACGAGGCGCAGCGGATCGGGATCGTCAACCGCGTCGTCAGCGCCGAGCAGTTCGACGACGCGGTGCGCGAGTGGGCGCACAAGCTGGCGGGCAAGTCGCCGGCGCTGATGAAGCTCGGCAAGGACGCGATCTTCCGCCAGCAGGACATGGCGCTCGCCGACGCGCTGGAGTTCCTGCGCGCACAGCTGACGGTCGCGTTCTCGACCGAAGACGTCCAGGAGGGCGTGCGCGCGTTCTTCGACAAGCGCGAGCCGGTGTGGAAGGGGCGGTGAGGGTGGGGCTCTACCTCGCGGGCCGGGCGCCGGCGGCGCACTGTATCGCCGGTGCGCCCCGGCGCCCCGGCGATACATTGCGCCGCACGCGCCCGCTCGCGGGGTAGAGCCCCATACTGTCGGCGATGAGCACCGAGACGGCGGGCCTGCTGCGGCCGTTGGCCGAGGATCTCGCCGCGCGGCGCGAGCGGATCAGGCAGGGAGGGGGGGCCGAGAAGGTCGCCGCCCAGCACGGCGCCGGCAAGCTGACCGCGCGTGAGCGGATCGGGTTGCTGATCGACGACGGGACGTTCGTCGAGCTCGGGATCCACGGCCGCCCGCACTTCTCTCAGCGGGCGATGGACGGCCGCGAGGCGCCGGCCGACGGCGTGATCACCGGCTACGGGCGCGTCGACGGGCGCCTGGCGGCGGTCGCGGCGTATGACTTCACGGTGATGGCCGGGTCGATGGGGATGACCGGGGAGCTGAAGATCGGCCGCCTGCGCGAGCTCGCGCTGAGCAAGCGGATCCCGATCGTCTGGCTTTTGGACTCGGCCGGCGCGCGGATCCAGGAGGCGGTCGGGTCGCTGTTCGCGGGCACCGGGTACCTGTTCCGCGAGCAGGTGATCGCCTCCGGCGTGATCCCCCAGGTCGCGGCGGTGATGGGGCCGTGCGCGGCAGGGACCGCGTACATCCCGGGGCTGGCGGACTTCGTGCCGATGGTCGCCGGACACGGCTCGATGGCGCTTGCCGGGCCGCACCTCGTGCGGGCGGCGATCGGCGAGGACGTGACGCAGGAGCAGCTCGGCGGCTCGCGCGTGCACTGCCGGCGGTCCGGGGTCGGCGATCTCGAGGTCGCCGACGACGCGGCCTGCATCGAGGCGATCAAGCGCTACCTGAGTTACTTCCCGTCGCACTGCGAGGAGCAGCCGCCGGCAGTCGCGTGCGCGGATCCAATCGACCGCGGCGACGATGCGCTGCTCGACGTGCTGCCCGAGTCGGCGCGCAAGCCGTATGACATGTACGAGGTGATCCGGCGGATCGTCGACGACGGCGCGTACTTCGACCTCAAGCCGCAGTGGGCCAAGACGGTCATCACCTGCCTGGCGCGGTTCGGCGGGCGCGCTGCGGGGATCGTCGCCAACCAGCCCAAGCAGCTCGGTGGGATCCTCGACAACGACTCGGCCGACAAGGCGGCGCGGTTCATCAACCTGTGCAACGCGTTCGGCCTGCCGCTCGTGTATCTGGTCGACGTGCCGGGGTTCATGGTCGGCACCAAGGTCGAGCAGGCGGGGATCATCCGCCACGGCGCGAAGATGCTGTACGCGACCGCCAACGCGACCGTGCCGAAGATCACGGTCGTGCTGCGCAAGGCCTACGGTGCGGGCTACTACGTGATGTGCGGGCGCGCGTACGAGCCCGACCTGATCGTCGCGTGGCCGTCGGCCGAGATCAGCGTGATGGGGGCCGAGGGAGCGGTCGAGATCATCTTTCGCAAGCAGGTGCTCGAGGCTGCCGATCCGGACGCCAAGCGGGCGGAGCTGATCGGCGAGCTGCGTCGGATCATCGACGTGTACGTAGCCGCGGGCAACGACATGATCGACGACGTGATCGACCCGCGCGAGACGCGCGCGACGATCTGCCGCGGGTTGGAGTTGGCGGCGGGCAAGCGCGTGGCGCGGCCGCGGAAGCGAAACGGGGTGGTGCCGGTCTGAGCCTCTGCGACCCTGTTGTGCTGACGTGCGCGATCTCCGGCGCGATCGCGGACCGTTCGCGGTGCCCGGCGATCCCGTACACGCCTGCTGAATACGCCGTCGAGGCGCGGCGGATCGTCGACGAGGGCGGGGTGATGATCCACATCCACGCGCGGCGACCCGACGGCACGCCCTCGCACGAGGTCGAGGACTTCGCCGCGATCCGCGACGCCGTGCTCGACGCGGTCGGCGAGGGCGCGATCATCAACTTCTCGACCGGGGCCGTGGGCGTGCCGGTCGCGAAGCGGATCGCGTACCTGGAGGCGTGCCGGCCGGCGGTCGCGGCGCTCAACATGGGCTCGCTGAACTACGCCAAGTACTCGCGCGCACGTCGCGAGCTCGTGTTCCAGTTCGTGTTCGCCAACCCGTTTGAGGAGATCGTCGAGCTGCTGGGCGCGATGGCGCGGCTTGCGATCAAGCCCGAGCACGAGTGCTTCGACCTCGGCCACGTCGGCTCGCTCGCGCCGCTGCTCGAGATGGGGTTGCTGCAGGCGCCGCTGCACGTCGACTTCGTGATGGGGGTGCTCGGCGGCGTGCCGGCGAGCGCGCGCAACCTCGCGGCGATGGCGGACAACCTGCCCGCGGGGCGCCACCACTGGGGCGTGATCGGGGTCGGTCGGGGGCAGTGGACGATGGTGGCGGCGGCGCTGGCGCTGGGCGGCTCGGTCCGGGTCGGCCTGGAGGACAACTTCTACCTGCCCGACGGCGCGATGGCGCGCTGCAACGGCGAGCTCGTGCGCAAGGCGCGCCAGATGGCCGAGGACGCGGGTCGGCGGGTCGCGACCGTCGAGCAGGCGCGGGGGCTGCTGGGGATCTCGGCTGGGGTGGCCGCATGAGCCTGCCGCTGGAGGGGTTGAAGGTGCTCGACCTGAGCCGGTTGCTCCCGGGGCCGTTTTGCACGTTGCTGCTGGCCGACTTCGGCGCCGACGTGATCAAGGTCGAGGACACGGGCCAGGGCGACTACCTGCGCTGGTCGCGGCCGTACTACGAGGGCGTGGAGCGAAGCGCGAGCGGGGCGCCGTTCCTGGCCCTCAACCGGGGCAAGCGGTCGATTCGCATCGACCTCAAGCGCGAGCGCGGCCGTGACGTGCTGCTGGCGCTGGCGCGCGACGCCGATCTGCTGATCGAGTCGTTTCGCCCCGGGGTGCTCGACCGCCTCGGCGTCGGCTACGAGCGTCTGCGCGAGTCAAACCCGCGCCTGATCTACTGCGCGATCACCGGCTACGGGCAGGACGGGCCGGCCCGCGACCGGCCCGGCCACGACATGAACTACCTCGGGCTCAACGGCCTGCTCGGCCTGACTGGCGACGCCGGCGGCCCGCCGGTGCAGGCTGCCGGCCAGATCGCCGACCTCGGCGGCGGCGCGCTGATGGCCGCGGTCGGGGTGCTGATCGCGCTGCGCGAGCGCGAGCGCTCGGGCGAAGGGCAGCTCGTCGACTGCTCGATGTTCGACGGCTCGCTGTCGTGGCTGGCGATGGTCGCGGCCGACGCGCTCGCCGGCGGTCGTGCGCCGGCGCGCGGTTCGCTGGCGCTCGGCGGCGGGTTGATCTGCTACCGGCCGTACCGGTGCGCGGACGGCTACGTCACGCTGGGCGCGCTCGAGCCGAAGTTCTGGCGCGCGTTCTGCCTCGGCGTCGGGCGCGAGGACCTGCTGGCGCACGCGTTCGACCCGCCCGGGTCGGAGGCGCACGCCGCCGTCAGCGAGCTGATCGCGGGCCGCACCCGGGAGCAGTGGCGGGCGTTCGCGTCGGAGCACGAATGCTGCCTGGAGCCCGTGCTGGGGCTCGACGAGGCGCTTTCGTCCGAGCTCGTGCAAGCGCGGGAGATGGTGGTCGAGCTCCCGCAGCCGGGGGCGTCGCGGCCGGTGAGGCTGCTCGGGGCGCCCGTGAAGCTCAGCCGCACGCCCGCCGATCCGGTCCGCGCGCCGGGCCCGGGGCTCGGCCAGCACACCGACGAGGTGCTCGCCGAGGCGGGGTTCGACGCCGGCGAGATCGCGGCGCTGCACTCGTCGGGGGCGGTCGCGGGGCCGACGGA
>JBEKRJ010000247.1:0-6867 GCA_049518835.1 Solirubrobacteraceae bacterium | reverse complement strand
CGAGCCCGGCGATGTCGATCTCGTTGTCGAAGTGGCCGATGTTGCCGACGATCGCCTGGTGCTTCATCCGCGCCATCTGCGCAGCGGTGATCACGTCGCGGTTGCCGGTCGCGGTGACGAAGATGTCGGCGGTCGCCACGACATCGTCGAGCGTCGCCACCTGGTAGCCGTCCATCGCTGCCTGCAGCGCGCAGATCGGGTCGATCTCGGTCACGATCACGCGGGCGCCCTGCCCGCGCAGCGACTCGGCGCAACCCTTGCCGACGTCGCCGTAGCCGCACACGACCGCGACCTTGCCGCCGATCAGCACGTCGGTCGCGCGGTTGATGCCGTCGATCAGCGAGTGCCGGCAGCCGTACTTGTTGTCGAACTTCGACTTCGTCACCGAGTCGTTGACGTTGAACGCCGGGAACAGCAGCCGGCCCTCGTCGGCGAACTGGTACAGCCGGTGCACGCCGGTCGTCGTCTCCTCGGTGACGCCCTTGATGCCGGCGGCGATCCGGGTGAAGCGCTGCGGATCGGCGGCCAGCGAGCGCTGCAGCAGCTCGAGCACGATCCGCCCCTCGTCGGAGTCGGCGCCGGCGGGATCGGGAACCGCGCCGGCCAGCTCGTACTGCGCGCCGCGGTGCACGAGCAGCGTCGCGTCGCCGCCGTCGTCGAGGATCATGTTCGGGCCGCTGCCGTCGGGCCAGCGCAGCGCGCTCTCGGTGCACTCCCAGTACTGCTCGAGCGTCTCGCCCTTCCACGCGAACGCCGGCACGCCGGCCGGGTCATCCGGGGTCCCGTCGGGCCCGACCACGACCGCGGCCGCGGCGTGATCCTGGGTCGAGAAGATGTTGCACGACGCCCACCGCACCTGTGCTCCGAGCGCGACCAGCGTCTCGATCAGCACCGCCGTCTGGATCGTCATGTGCAGCGAGCCGGTGATCCGCGCGCCGGCGAGCGGCTGCTGATCGGCAAACTCACGCCGGATCGCCATCAGTCCCGGCATCTCGTGCTCGGCCAGCGCGATCTCCTTGCGGCCGAAGCCGGCCAGGGAGAGATCGGCGACCTTGTAGTCGGTCAGGGCTGCGGTCATGCTCATCGTCGTCGTCTCCAGCGGTCACGGGGTTTTTGTCTCACGCGGCGGCCAGCAGCTTCTGGTGCTTGTCCTGCTCGAAGCGCAGCCAGTCCTCGGGCTCGACGTGCTCGGGCCGGCTCGCGGTCTCCTGCAGCCAGCCGTGCACGGCGTCGCGCAGCTGCGCGTCGGCGGCCAGGCGCGCCGCGAACGCAACGTCCGACAGGCCGAGCTCGAACCGGTCCAGCAGCTCCTTGAGCGTGCGCAGCCGCTGCAGCTCGGCCGGGCCGTAAAGCCGGTAGCCCGACGCCGACCGCGCGGGCGCCACCAGCCCGGCGCGCTCGACGTAGCGCAGCATCCTCGCCGACCAGCCGGTCGTCTGCGCCGCCTCATGGATCGTCAGGGCCTCCATCGTCCCAGCAACGTTACCACGACCGTGTCAAGGTTCCGAGCGCCCGGCGCGCGGCTCCCGAGCCTGTCAGCCCCCGGCCAGCGCGCCCTTGAGGTGGTCGATCACGGTCACCGGGGTCGGATCGACGCCGCGCAGGACCGCGAGGTATACCGACACGAGGTCGCCCAACAGCACCAGCGAGATCAGGCGCTCGGCGCGGCTGTCGCCGATCGTCTCGATCCGGTAGCTCGCGGCCGCGTGGCTGGCGATCAACCCGCGCGTCAGCTCGATCAGCTGGCGGGTCCGCGGGTGCAGGTCGGAGTCGTCGAGGAACACGGCGCTGAAGCGCCCGAGCTCGGTCGCTCCTTCCCAGCCGACGATCTCGTTATGGACCAGCTCGGGCAGCTCCTGGGAGAAGCACGGCGTCTTTGCGTTCTCGTTGATCTGCGTCTTCCAGCGGTACGCGACCGGGGCCGTCAGCCCCGAGCCCGCGATCTGCGGCACCGTGCCGTGCAGGCCGCGCGCGATCTCCTTCGCAAGCGAGTCGTCGGCGCCATCCGCACCCCACTCCGCCACGAGCCGCTCGGCGCGGACGGCGGCGACGTCGATCTCGGCGTGCAGGCGCTCGCCGGCGCCGCACAGCCCCGCGACCTCGAGCGCGACGACAAGCGCGTAAGCGACCGCCGCGCGCGGTTGAAACCCTCCGGGCAGCGGCACCACGGGCACGCCCTCGGCGCGCGCCGCGTCCGCGAGCTTGCCGCCCGTCGTGGCGACGATTCGCCGCGCCCCGAGCGCGCCGGCAGCTTCGTAAAGCGCGAGCGTCTCCTCGGTGTTGCCCGAGTAGCTCATGCACAACACGGTCACGTCGGGCGTCGTCCAGGCCGGCAGCTCGTAGCCGCGCGCGAGCACGATCGGGCGCGAGGCGCGGTCGCCGAGCACCGTCCGCGCGAGCGCGCCGCCGATTGCGGACCCCCCCATCCCCGCGACGATCAGCCCCCCGGGCGCGTCGCGGGGCTCGAGCTCGGCCGCCTGCACGCGCCACATCGCGTCGCGCAGCTGATCGGGCAGCCCGAGGGTGTCGGCGAGCGCGCCCGAGGCGTCGACGGCGGCGATCGCCTGCGGCGTGAGGTCGGCCGTCGCGCTCAAAACCTGATCGCTCCCGGAGTCAGGACCACGCCGGGGAAGATACGCGCGCCGGCCTCGAGGACGTTGTCTGCCCCGATCTTCGCCCCCTCGCCGAGGACGACGCCGCCGCTGATCCGGCAGCGCTCGCCGATCTCGACGCCGGGTCCGACGATCGAGCCCGTGACCCGCGCGTGAGCGGCGATCCGGGCGCCTTCGAGCACCACCGATCGCTCCACCTGCGCCCCCTCCGCGACCTCGACATTCGCGCCGAGAACCGTCAGGCTGCCGACCAGCGCGTGCTCGGCGACGGTGCAGCCGGCGCCCACGAGCGCGGGCGCGACGACGCGGCCGTCGATCCTGCCGGCGCGCACGAGCGTCAGCGACGCGTCGCTCAGCCGCCGGCCGATCTCGGTGCTGACGTTGCCCTCGAGGATGTCGAACGTGGCCTGCAGGTAGCGCGCCGGCGTGCCGATGTCGAGCCAGTACCCGTCGGCGGCGCACCCGTACAGGCCCTGCCCGACGAGCGCCGGGAACACTTCGCGCTCGATCGAGATGTTGGTCCCGGCCGGCGCCATCGAGTCCAGCACTTCGCGCTCGATCACGTAGGCGCCAGCGTTGATCAAGTTCGTGTCGAGCTCCTCGGCGCCGGGCTTCTCGACGAAGTCGGTCACGGCGCGGTCGCGATCGAGCCGCACGAGCCCGTAGGCCGACGGATCGTCGACCGGGACCAGCGCCAGCGTCGCGCGCGCCCCGGTGCGCTCGTGCTGGCGCAGCTGCGCGGTCAGGTCGATGTCGGTCAGCGTGTCGCCGTTGAGCATCAGGAAGCGCTCGTCGAGCAGCTCCTGCGCGAACTTCAACGCGCCACCGGTCCCGAGCGGGCGTGGTTCCTCCAGGTAGCGCAACCGGATCCCGAACGCCGCGCCGTCGCCGAGCACGCCTTGGACGCGCTGCGCCATGAAGCCGCATGACAGGATCACGTCGTCGACGCCGTGGCCGCGCAGCCACTCGAGCATGTAGGCGATGAACGGCTGGTCGACCAGCGGCACGACCGGTTTTGGGATCGTCGAGGTCAGCGGCCGCAGCCGCGTGCCCTCGCCGCCTGCCAGGATCAGCGCCTGCAAGCGAGTCGCCCCTACCGGCCGATGCCTTCGTAGGTCAGCCCGGCCGCGCGCACGAGCTCCGGAGCGACGAAGTTGCGACCGTCGACGACCAGCCCGCCCGCCATGCGCGCGCGGACCGCCGGCCAGTCGAGCTGCGCGAACTCCGGCCACTCGGTCACCACCACGCACGCGTCCGCGCCCTGGAGCGCCTCCAGCGCGGAGCTTGCGAACTGCACCCCGACCATCAGCTTGCGCGCCTCGTTCTCGGCGATCGGGTCATAGGCGCTGACCGTCGCGCCGTCGGCGTGCAGCCTGGCCGCCAGCACCAGCGAGGACGCCTCGCGCATGTCGTCGGTGTTGGCCTTGAACGCCAGGCCCAGCAGCGCCACCTTGCGGCCGACGAGCGAGCCGAGATGCTTGTGCAACTTGCCGATCACCCGCCGCTTCTGCAGCTCGTTGACCTCGATCACCGCGGTCAGCAGCTGGAAGTGGTAGCCCGAGTTGCCGGCCAGCTGCTTGAGCGCGGATACGTCCTTGGGGAAGCAGCTGCCGCCGAACCCGATCCCGGGGCGCAGGAAGTGGGCGCCGATCCGGCGGTCGAGCCCCATCCCGCGCGCGACCTCGAGCACGTCGGCACCGGTCTCCTCGCACACGTTCGCGATCTCGTTGATGAACGAGATCTTGGTCGCGAGGAAGGCGTTGGCCGCCAGCTTGATCATCTCCGCGCTCGCGACGTCGGTCCGCACCAGCGGCGCGCCGAGCGGGGCATACAGCTCCACCACCGCGTCTCCGGCCCAGTCGCCGTTGTCGCCGACGACGACGCGGTCGGGGGCGAGGAAGTCTTCCAGCGCCGATCCCTCCTTGAGGAACTCAGGGCACGAGACGTACGCGAAGGCGCCCTTGCCGCGCTCGGCCAACGTGCGCTTGATCGCGGCCCCGGTGCCGACCGGGACGGTCGACTTCATCACCAGCGCGTGGCGTCCCGAGCTCGGCATCGCCTCGACGACCGCATACACGGCGGACAGGTCGGCGTCGCCGGAGTAGGTCGGCGGCGTGCCGACCGCGACGAACAGCAGCCGCGCGTGTTCGAGCGCCGGCGCGAGCTCGGTGCTGAAGTGCAGCCGCTCGCGATTACGCTCGACGCATTCGCGCAGACCGGGCTCGTAGATCGGGATCTCGCCGCGCGCCAAGCGCTCGATCTTGTCGGCGTCGACGTCGACGCACCACGCCTCGGTGCCAAGCTGCGCAAAGCCGGCCGCGGTCACGAGCCCGACGTAGCCCGTGCCGATGACGGCGATCGGTGGACGTGCGGATGCCATCGAACGCAGCAGGGTAGCGGGGGCAAAGCGCCGACAGCTAGCCGGCCGGCACCAGCGACGCCGCGAGCGCGACCATCTGCCGGTTGCCGATCGTGTCGGTGAGCGTGTTCGAGATCCAGTAGACGCCCTGCGCGGTCGACCACGCGACGAGGCTGATCTTGCCGCCGTTGGCGTACAGCCGCAGTTGCTTGCCGTTGACGGTCTTGGTCTCGGTTGGGGCGTTGAGGATCGGCGGGTCCTGCCAGGTCGTGCCTTGCACCCCGTAGTACTCGCCGAGCAGCGGGTTGACCTCGATCGTGATCCGGTACGCCGCGTGCGGGGTGCCGCCCAGGCCGTGGATCAGGTAGCTGCGCGGGTAGCCGCTGGGCACGCCCGCCTGCGCGGGCGTCTGCCCCTCCTCGACGGTGCAGTCGGGATTGTCGGCCGTGCAGTACGTGGAGCCGGTGAGGATCAGCCGCGGGACGTAGACGGGCATCCCGGCGTGGCGCAGCGCCGCCGCTTGCGCCTTGGCGTCGCTGAGGTCGGCGCTCAGGCCCGGCGTCGGCTTGGGCCGCCCGCCGGCGGGGGTGGCGACCGAGCCCCCGACGGTTGCGGCCGAGTGGTTGGCGGCGCTCGTCACCTGGGCGGTGGTCGGCGCCATGAACTGGCTGAACGCCGCCGCCTCGGGGTCGGCGTCGGCGGTCACGTAGCACGGCGTCTGCTGGACCTGGCTGGAGGCGTTGGGCGGCGGCGGCGGGCACGGCAGCAGAATCGCGGGGAACGGGATCTGCTTGATCTCGTGCCCGGCGGAGAACGCGACCAAATTGAACAGGTTGATCAGCCCATCGGTCGTGTGCAGGTTGTGGTCGGTCTGGACGTGCGCGCCGAAGATCTTCAGCAGCGTCGCCTCGTTGGCGATCAGGTCCGACTCGCTGTAGGAGTCCTTCGCCCAGCGCAGGAAGTCCTGCTGGCGGGAGTTGCGCACGATGTCCGAGTCGGTGTGGCGGAAGCGCACGAACGTGAGCGCGTTGGCGCCGCACAGCTTCTGGTAGCCGGGCTGGAGGTCGATGCTCGAGTAGTCGGTGACCGCGGTGTTGTTGTAGTAGCGCTGGTCGACGTCGGTGTACACGCAGCCGATCGCGTTGACGAGATCCTCGAAGCCGCCGAAGTTGACGTCGAGGATGTGGTTGACGTGCAGATTCGGAAAGACGTTCTCGCGGATCGTCGTCAGCAGCAGGTTGGGGCCGCCGTCGGAGTAGGCGGCGTTGAGCTTCGCGGTGCCGAAGCCGGGAATCTGGACCTCGAGGTCGCGCGGTAGCGACAGCAGGTTGATCGTCGAGGAGTTCGGATCGATCCGCACCAGCAGCATCGTGTCGGTGTTGGCCGAGTTCCACGACGTCCCGGCGCGGTGGTCGGAGCCGATCAGCAGCAGCGTCTGCGGGTCGCCGGGATCGGCGATCGTGATCTTGGCGTGCGGCAGCGCCGGCGTCGCCGACAGATACTTCGCCACCTGCCTGATCTGCAGCAGCCCGGCGACCGCGGTCGTCGTCGCGGTGAACGCGATCACGAGCACGGCCGCGAGCGCGAACCGCCAGAGCGCGCCGCCGCGCGTGCGCGGGATCACGCGCGCCCTCCCTCGATCGCCCGCAACCCCGGCTCGGATTCGCGCGGGCGTTCCTGCAGCGAGATCGGCAGCGCGCGGACGAAGTCGCCGAGCGCGCGCCGGTACCGCGCCAGCGACGCGAGCGAGACCCACTCGTCGGGGCCGTGGTGCCCGGCGCCGGCAGGGCCGAACTCGACCGCCGGGATCCCGGCCTCGATGAACGACGCGGCGTCGGAGGCGCCGTCGCGCCCGACGCTCATCGTCCGCTCGCCGTCGGGCGTGCGCGCGACCGC
>JBEKRJ010000246.1:0-6874 GCA_049518835.1 Solirubrobacteraceae bacterium | reverse complement strand
CGCCGCCGGGCGGGGCATGGCGGAACCCGAAGCTGCCGCCCCCGCCGCCGCCCTGCTGGCCGGCGCCGCCGGGCCCGACGGGGCCTAGCACCTGCGCGAGGCGGGCCCGCAGCTCGCTGTCGATCTGTCCGCGCAGCGCCGAGCGCGCACCGATGTACGCGGACGCAGCGACTGCGATCACCGCCAGCGCCACGGCCCCGCCGGCGACGAGGCCCATCCGCGCCCGCAGGCTCACGCCTCGGGATCCCGCAGCGCGTATCCCACCCCCCGCACGGTGTGGATCAGCGGCCGCGCGCCGGCGTCCTCGAGCTTGCGTCGCAGGTAGCCGACGTACACGCGCAGCGCATTGGACGTCGGGCCGAAGTCATAGCCCCAGACGCGGTCGTAGATCAGGCTGTGGGGCAGCACGCGCCGCGGGTTGAGCATCAGCAACTCGAGCAGCTGGTACTCGGTCCGCGTCAGCTCGACGAACTTCTCACCGACGACGACGCCGTGGCGCGCCGGGTCGAGGGTCAGCTCCTCGAACGTCAGCCCGCCGTCCAACCCGACCTCGCCGGTGGTCCGCCGCAGCAGCGCCTTCAGCCGGGCCTTCAGCTCATCGATGTCAAACGGCTTGATCACGTAGTCGTCGGCGCCCGCCTCGAGCCCGTCGATCCGGTCCGCAACGGCGTCGCGCGCCGTCAGCATCAGCACCGGCACGCGGTTGCCCTCGCGCCGCAGCAGCCGGCACACCTCGAGTCCATCGATGTCGGGCAACCCGACATCGAGCACGACCGCGTCGGGCACGGCGCTGGACACCTCCGCCAGCGCCCCCGCTCCCGTATCGGCCAGGCGGATCTCGTAGCCGGCCAGCGTCAGCGCGCGGCGCAGCACGTCCCGCAGCGCGCGATCGTCGTCAACCACCAGCAGCCTCATGGACCCATTGTGGTCGCTGGCGCGGCGGCCGGCGCGCTTTCCTACGAATGGCTTACGCGGCGCCGGCTTGGCGCTCGCGCAGGACCGCGGCCAGGATCCCGTTGATGAACCCCGGTGCCTCGGTGCCGCAGAAGCGCTTGGCGGTCTCGACCGCCTCGTCGATCGCGCCCTCCGGCGGGATCGCCTTAGTGCCGGGAACTTCGTCGGAGTGCAGCATCTCCGCCAGCCCGACGCGCAGGATTGAGCGCTCGAGCGGAGCGATCCGCTCCAGCGACCAGCCCGTCGCGTGCTCGCGGATCAGCCCGTCGAGCTCGGGCTGGCGCTCGTGCACGAGCTGCGCCAGCGAGCGCGTGAACGCGTGAGCGTCGCGCGGGAAGGTCTCCGCCAGCGGCCGTCCGAGCAGGTCGCTCTGATAGAGCGCCCACACGGCGGCCCGCCGCTGCTGCGTTCTAGGCACGAGACACGTACTCGCCCGACCGCGTGTCGACGCGCACCTTGTCGCCGATGTCGACGAACAAGGGCACCTGAATCCGAGCCCCTGTCTCCAGCACCGCGGGCTTCGTGCCCCCGCCCGAGGCGGTGTCGCCGCGCACGCCGGGCTCGGTCTCCGCGACCGCGAGGTCGATTGCGCTGGGGAGCTGCACGTCGGCCGGCTCGTCGTCGATGTACAGCAACTCGACCTCGTCTGAGTCCTTCATCCAGCGCAGCGGGTCCGCGAGTGCCTGCTCGGGGATCGTCAGCTGCTCGTAGCTCTCGCTGTCCATGAAGTGCGCGTCGGAGCCGTCGCGGTACAGGTACTGCATCCGCCGGGTCTCGGTCCGGACGGGACGAAACTTCTCGCCGGCGCGAAACGTCCGGTCGATCACCGCGCCGTCGCTGGTCCGGCGCAGCCGCGTGCGAACGAACGCTCCCCCCTTCCCCGGCTTGACGTGCTGGAACTCGAGGATCTTGAACACGGTCCCTTCGACGTCGATGTGGGTACCGTTGCGAAACTGGTTGGTGCTGATCACGCTGACGGAGGGTAGCGGCGTCGAATTCTCGGGCGCGCTGGTCGCTATGCCGCGACGCGGCCAGCGTCCGTGTGAGGCTCCGGAACCGGCCTGCCGGCATCCCGGAGGAACTCCAAATGCGCCGTCAGCGCCTCGGCCATCCGCGCCTCAACCGCGGCCCGCGACCGTCCCAAAGCGAACACGCCGTCCACGTCAGGCGAGTGTGCCCCCCAGGCACCGTCGTCGGCTCGTTCGTAGATCACCATAGCGCGGCGAGGCGCCCCGTCCAGGTCAGCTCGAGCGCGCGGCGGCGATCAGGTCGCGCAGGGACCGCAGCTGCGTCCCCTCGGCGTCGAAGTTCGCATCCGCCAGCCAGGCCTGGAAGCCAGCGCGGACCGGCGGCCAGTCGTCATCGGTGATCGCAAACCAGGCGGTGTCGCGATTGCGCCCCTTGACCACCATGTGCTTGCGAAACACGCCCTCGAAGGTGAACCCGAAGCGCTCCGCCGCCCGCCGCGAGGCCGCGTTGAGCGCGTCGCACTTCCACTCCAGGCGGCGGTAGCCCAGGCCGTCCAGCGCATGCGACGCGAGCAGGTAGATCGCCTCGGTCGCAGCCGTCGTGCGCGCCAGCGGCGCCCCGAACCAGATGTGACCGATCTCGATCACGCCGAACTGCGGCGTGATCCGCAGGTACGACGCGATGCCCGCCGGACGCCGAGCGGGCAGCGTCGAGATCGTGAAGAACAGCGGGTCCGCTGAGCCCTGTGCCCACTCGAGCTGCCGACGCAGGTGCTCGGCGCTGTCGTACGGGCCGTCGGGGAGGTATGTCCACAACGAGCGATCGCGATCAGGCGGGTGCGAGGCCGCGTACAGCGCCCCGGCGTCGGCGGCCGCGTCCACGGGCGCCAGCACCACGCGTCCGCCGCGCAGTACCCGCTTCGCCGGCGCCCGCACCGGAGTCCACGCAAGCGGGTGCCCGACGGGCAAATCGCGCGCTCCGCCGCTGACAAGCGCCGTGGGTTCGCCCGCGGGGTGCTCGCCCAGCCGCATCGGCTGCTGATCGCTCATCGCGTTGAGGATGCTCGCAAATCCTCGCCCGCCGGCGTTCGGGGGCTACGTTCATCGCGCGATTTGCAGGTCTCGCGCGCCTGTTCGGCGGTGTCGCCGAGGACGCGTGAGCTTGCTCAATCGCGAGCGTCGAGACGTCACGGGCCCGGGTCCCCGGCCCAGCGCTCGGTGTCGATTGCGCCTGCTCGAGCACGGATCATGTCGGCGAATCCCGCTGCCGACCGCGGCGTGACGCGCCGGGGCACCGTGCCCAGCCCCACCGTGCGCGACTGCACCGGGCGCAGCTCGAGCAGCCGCACACTCGCCGGCGGCGCCGGCGCCGCCGCGAACAGCCCCACCCCGCTCCCGGCGCCGACGAGCGCAAGCAGCGTCGCGAGGTCGTGGCCCTCGAACGCGACGCGCGGCTCGAATCCGGCCCCGCTCGCGAGCTCCTCGACACGCCGGCGCAACCCGTAACCGGGCGGCTGCAGCACCCACGACTCGCCCGCGAGTTCGTCAATCTGGACCCGTCGGCGCTGCGCCAGCCGATGTCCCGCCGACACCGCCAGCCGCAGCCCTTCGTTGAACAGGGGCGTCCACGACGTCTGCGGGTCGGTCGGCTGCGAGCTGAGCAGCAGATCAAGCGCGCCGTCGAGCAGGGCCTGCAGGATCCGGGCCGCCCCGTCCTGGCGAAGCTCGAAGCGCACGTCGGGACGCGCGTCGTGAAACTCCAGCAGCAGTCGGGGGACGAGCCATGTCCCGAGCGGATTGAGAAATCCGAGCCGGACCGTCCCGCGCGCCGGGTCGTTGGCCTCCGCGACCGCGCGGACGGCAGCGTCGATTTCGCCCAGCGCGCAGCGCGCCGCCCGCGCCGCAATCTCGCCCGCGAACGTCAGCCGCAGCCGCCGCCCGTCGCGCTCGGTCAGCGGCGCGTCGAACCCCGCCGCGAGCCTCCGCAGGCCGCGGGTCACGGCCGGCTGGGTGGTGTGAAACGTCTCGGCGGTCTCGGTTACGGTGCGCCCGTCGGCGACCGAAACAAACCACCGCAGCGTCTCGAGCTCCATCGCAACCATATTTCCAGAACATCGATCACCGATCAAACCGGCATTGGAAGTATCGATGAGCTGCTGCGACGATGAGCTCATGAACGTTGTCGTGATCGCCGTCATCGCCGCCACGGGCGTCATCTCGGGCGCCACCAACGCGGTCGCCGGCGCCGGCTCGCTGCTCACCTATCCGGTGCTCGTCGCATGCGGACTGCCTCCGGTGGTCGCCAACGTCACCAACGACGTCGGCATCGTTGCCGGCAACGCAACCGGCGCGCTCGGCTTGCGCAGCGAGCTGCACGGGCAGCGAGCGCTGCTGCGCGCGATCCTTCCCGGCGCCATCGTCGGGTCGGTGCTCGGGGCCGTCGCGCTGCTGCTCGCGCCGGGCGCAGCGTTTGAATGGCTGGCGCCGCCACTGCTGCTGGCAGCCAGCCTGATCACGCTCGCGCAGCCGGCGCTGATCCGCAGACGCGCCCAGCGCCGGCGCGGGCTGCACCTCGCGGTCGATCTGACCTCGATCTACGGCGGCTACTTCGGGACGGGCATCGGGCTGCTGTACATGGCGACGCTGGGCCTGTTCATCGACGAGACGACGCCGCGACTGAACGCCGTCAAGACAGTCCTTCAGCTCGTTGCCAACGGGCTCGCGGGCGTCGTGTTCGTCCTGGCTGGCCCAGTCGACTGGAAGGTCGTGAGCGCGCTGGCGGCCGGATCGCTCGTCGGCGGCAAGCTCGGGGCCGGCTTCGCGAAGACGATCCCCGCTGCCTCGTTGCGGATCACCGTCGCGGTGATCGGGACGCTCGCCGCCGCGTGGCTGATCGCGCACCAGATCGCTCAATAAGGGCCCGCGGGCCCTAAGGACCCGCGGGCCCTAAACGCGGTCCTCAAGTCGGCTGACCGTAGTAGGCGCCGACGCCGTGCTTGCGCTGGAAGTGCTTGTCGAGCAGCGCCGGGTCGATGTCGGGCACGGTCGCATCGATCTGGTAGGCACGCAGCGTGCTGGCCGCCACCTCCTCCAGCGCGACGGCGTTCTCGACCGCGGCCGCGGCGGTCGCGCCCCAGGTGAACGGCCCGTGGCTGCAGACAAGGATCGCCGGCATGTGCAACGGGTCGAGCATGAGCCCGTCGAGGGTCTCGGCGATCACTTCGCCTGTACTCGCCTCGTAGTCGCCGCGCAGTTCCTCGCCCGAGAGTCCGCGGGTAACGGGCACCGCCCCCTCGAAGTGGTCGGCGTGGGTCGTGCCCAGGCACGGGATCGCCCGCCGGGCCTGCGCCCACGCTGTCGCGTAGGGCGAATGCGTGTGGACGATCCCGCCCACCGAGGCAAACCGACGGTAGAGCACGAGGTGGGTCGGGGTATCCGAGGACGGGCGCAGCCCATTGTCCAGCGTCGCTCCGGTCTCCAGGTCGACGAGGACGATCGAGTCCGGTCGCAGCGCCTCGTACGAGACGCCGCTGGGCTTGATCGCCATCACGCCGGCATCGCGGTCAACCGCACTCACGTTCCCGAACGTCAGCACGACCAGCCCGGCCTGGACGATGTCGAGGTTCGCTTGCAGCGCCTGCTCGCGCAGCTCGGTGTGGCTCATTCATTCAGCTCCAGCATTCGGACCGCAGCGCGGTCCGCGGTGATCAGGGTGTTGAAGTAATGGCACCTCTCTAGAGCTAGAACTATGCAGGAAGCGCGGCCCTACGCCACCAGCCGGCGAGGACCGCGAACCCGCGTGAGCAGACATGCGCCACCGCCGACCACTAGGACCTCAGATGCAGATCACCCGCAGCAGCATCGACAGCGCCAAGGGACCAGCCGACTGGTTCACCGGCGACGTGTACATCGACGCGGTCGCCGCTCCCGCCGGCAGCTCAACGTTCGCCGCGGCGCTGGTGCACTTCACGCCGGGCGCACGAACCGCGTGGCACACCCATCCGCACGGGCAGACGATCTACGTCACCGAAGGCGTCGGCCGCTGCCAGCGCGAAGGCGGCCCGGTCGAGGTGCTCCGCCCGGGCGACCGGGTGTTCTTCGAGCCCGGCGAGAATCACTGGCACGGAGCCGCGCCCAACCGGTTCATGGTCCACATCGCGATGCAACAGAACGACCAGTCGGGAAGCCCCGTGACCTGGGGCCGCCACGTCAGCGACGACGAGTACGGCGCCGCACCCGGCGCCGACAGCTAAGCGCCCGACGCCGCCACCCCGGTTTCACCGCAGCGCCGGGATCACCTCGGCCGCGAGGCGCTCGAGCTGTTGCGCGTCGTCGACGAGCGGGTTGAGCAGGATCATCTGCGCGCCGGCATCCGCCACCGCGCGCACGCCGGCGATGCACGCATCGGGCGGGCCCGCGAGGATCTGCTCCGACCAGCCGCCCCGACCGTAGTGGCGCGTGAGCGCGTCCTCGAGTCGCTGGCGCCCGCGCGCCACGTCGTCCTCGACGTGGACGTAGACGCGCTTGGCGATCCGGAACGTGGCGGGGTCGCGGCCCTGCACGGCGAGCTCCTCGCTCACCACCCTGACCTGTTGGGCGAACTGGGCGGTCGTCTGCGAGCCGGCGCCGATGAAGCCGTCGCCGTGGCGCACCGCGCGCCGCATCCCCGCCGGGGCGCTGCCGCCGAACCAGACGGGCGGATACGGCTTTTGCACCGGCTTGGGCTCAATCGAGGCGCCCTGGAGCTGCCACAGCCGTCCGTCGAAGTTGATCTCGGGCTCTGTCCAGCACGCTTTCATCAGCGCCAGCGCCTCGTTGAAGCGCGCCACGGGCCGGTCCGGGTCGACGCCGAAGGCGGCGAACGGGCGCCCCCGGCCGCCGCTGGCGACGCCCACCTCCACGCGGCCATGGCTGAGGCAGTCCAGCGAGCTGATCGCCTTGGCCAGGTGCAG
>JBEKRJ010000245.1:0-6877 GCA_049518835.1 Solirubrobacteraceae bacterium | reverse complement strand
ACCTGCTTGCGCAGCGGATCGCGGGGTTTGACTCGAACAGGAGTCGCACCGAGCTGGTCGCACTGATCGGGGCGCTGGTCGCGTGCTACCTGTTCGTCGGCTTCTACCTGTCGGTGCGCCGGTCGGTCACCGGCCTGCTGCGGGCGGCGGAGGGAATCGCAAACGAGGGCGACGTCAAGCAAAACGTCGAGGTCGCAAGCCGCGACGAGCTCGGCGCGGTCGCGCGCGCGGTCGTGGGGCTGATCGATTACCTGCGCGCGACGGCAGCCGCGGCGGAGCGGATCGCCTCAGGCGACCTGACCGTCGAGATGGCGCCAAAATCGTCCAAGGATCAGCTCGGTGACGCGTTTGCGAGCGTGGCGCGGAACCTCCGGTCGGTGATCGGCAACGTCGCGCAAACCGCGAACGAGGTCGGGTCCGCATCGCGACAGATGGCCTCGGCCTCACAGGACGCAGGCCGGGCGGTCGGTGAGATCGCCGACGCGCTCAGCGGCGTCGCCCTCGGCGCCGAGGAGCAGGTGCGCCAGGTCGACGAGGTCAGGGGCTCGGCCGAGCAAACCGCAACGGCCGCGCGCGCGAGCCTCGAGAAGGCCCAGGGGGCCGCGGACGCCGTGCGCCGGGCAAGCGAAGTCGCGCACGAGGGGGCGCTCCGGTCCGGTCAGGCGACCGACGCGATCCAGTCCGTCCGGGAAGCCTCGTCGCACGTCAGCGACGCGATCGTCGCACTCGCGTCCAAGTCGAGCCAGATCGGCTCGATCATCGAAGCGATCACCGCGATTTCGGAGCAGACCAACCTACTCGCGCTGAACGCGGCGATCGAGGCCGCCCGCGCAGGCGAGCACGGCCGCGGATTCGCCGTCGTCGCCGAGGAGGTGCGCAAGCTGGCCGAGGAGTCCCACAGCGCCGCCGCCAACATCTCCGGCCTGATCGCCGAGATCCAGGGCGACACCGACCGCGCGGTCGATGCGGTCAAGGCCGGCGCCGAGCGCACGCAGCAGGGGGTCGCCACGATCGAGCGCTCGCGTGAGGCGTTCGAGCGCATCGGCGCCGCCGTCGCGGACATCGACGCGCTGATCGGCGAAATCACAGTCGCGGCCGAGCGGATCACGTCGGAATCCGCCAGCATCCACGCGCGGATCGCCGACGTCGCCTCCGTCGCCGCGCAATCGTCGGCCTCGACCCATCAGGTATCCGCCTCCACGCAAGAGACGAGCGCCGCCACCGAGCAGGTCGCGGCCTCCGCCCAGGAGCTCGCGACAAGCGCGGAGAGCCTCCAGCAGCTCGTCGCGCAGTTTCACCTAGGCTGAGGACCCGCTCAAGTCGGTCGCCCTCGACCGCATCAGAGCGATGACTTCAGCGCTGCACGATCGTCTACGCCGGATGAGCTCAACTGTCAGCGAACGCATTCACGCCGCGGCGGAGCCGTACGTCGGACCGGACGGCGTGCCGGGCCTGGTCGCGCTGGTGATCGGCGGCGACGATCAGACCGTCGTCACGCTCGGCAACCTCGACGTCGAGCCTGGCCGGCCGGTGCAGCGCGACTCGCTGTTTCGGGTCACGTCGACGACCAAGCCGATCACGGCCGCCGCGACGCTCACGCAGCGAATGTTCGAGAGCCCGGCCACGCCCCAACTGCACCTCGACATCCAAGCCGCCGTGCGGGCCTGAGCGCGCACGTCATCCGGCGAACAGCCGCTGCAGCTGATCGAGGCATCCACGCCAGCCCCCGTCCTGGGCGTCACGGCGCTCGTCGGTCGAGATCGCGCTGTTGACCAGCACCACGAGAGTCGCGCCGCCGCACTCGGAGAAGCAGAGCTCGATCAGTTGCTCGTTGCGGGGGTCGTCGTCGAAGATCCAGGTCATCGCCAGCCGGTGCGGCCGGTCGACGAGCGTGTAGCGGCCTCGCGCTTGGACTTCGGAGCCGTCGGGCTTGCGCATCACGACCAGCACGCCTCCGCCGACGCGGAGGTCGACCTCGGCGCGCGGCGTTTGCCAGTCGGGAGCGCAGTGCAACCAGCGCCGCATCACGACGGGGCTGGTCCAGGCGTCGAACACGTCCTCGGCCGAGGCGTCGAAGGTCCGCTCGATCCGCAGCGCGCGGCCGGGCTGTTCGTTCACCGTTGCTCCTTCCCTTCCTCGAGGTACTCGCCGACGACGTCGAACAGCCGCTCCCAGCGCGTGCGCTGGCGCTCGAGCCACTGCTCCGCTTCGGCGAGCGGCTCCGAACGCAGCGCGAGCCGATGGTTGCGCCCGACGATCACGCGCGACACGACCCCCGCCTCTTCGAGCATCCGCAGGTGCCGCGAGATCGTCGGCTTGGAGACCGCGAAGTCGTGGCTCACCTCCCCGACCGTCGCCGGTCCACGGCTGAGGCGTTCGACGATCTCACGCCGCAGTGGGTGGGCGAGCGCGCTGAACGTGTCGTTAGCCATTTCGCTAACTATAATCAGCGGCATGACACCACTTCAGGCCGTGCGTAAGCACCGCGAAATGGCCACGGCAGTCCTGGCCGGGGCCGCCCTCGCGTGGTGGTGGACCGTCGAGCGGATGGCGGGGATGGACGCCGGCCCCGGCACCGGGCTCGGGACGGTCGGCTGGTTTACCCTCTCATGGGCGGTGATGATGGCAGCGATGATGCTGCCCTCGTTCGCTCCCACGCTCGCCGCATACCTGACGCTCGGGCGTGATCATGGACCGATCCGGCCGCTGCTGTTCGCGTGCGGGTATCTGCTCGCCTGGACCGCCGCGGGCGTCGCCGCGTACGCGGTCTTCGAGCTCGGCAAGGGCCTGATCGGCAGCGAGCTGGCTTGGCATCGCGGCGGGCGCTGGCTCTCGGGTGGCGTGATCGCGGTGGCCGCCGCGTACGAGCTGATCCCGCTCAAGCGCGCGTGCCTGACACGGTGCAGAGGCGGGCTTGGACAGCCCCGCACTGCTTCACGGCAACGCTTGCCGGCCGCGCTGACGGTTGGCGTTCGCAGCGGCGGCTGGTGCATCGGCTGCTCGTGGGCGCTGATGGCAGCTCTGTTCGCGCTCGGAGTGATGAGCCTGACGTGGATGGCCTTGATCGCCGCGCTGGTCGCGGTCGAGAAGATCGGGCCATGGCCGCGCGGGGCGAGGCTTGCGAGCGCGGCCGTGCTTGCCGTGCTCGCCGCCACGATCATCGCCGCGCCGCACGAGCTCCCGGGCCTCGTCGTCCCGGGCGCAGGCGGCATGCACGCGATCAACGCGATGGGGTAGATCAACTTCGAGCTCAGCCGCCCAGCAGCCGGTGATGCGCCAGCGCCCGCGCTAGGTCGGTGACGAGCACGGCCTCGGAGACCGCAAACGCGAGCGCCCAGGACCACATCCGCTCGGGATCGAGCCCCGTGACCGCCGCGACGAGCTCGCAGCGCTCCCGGACGTGGTCCCCGGGCCGGTGCGTGAGACACCAGAAGCCGGCGTCGAGGCATGGATCGCCGACGCACGGGCGCGGGTCGATCGCGCGCCAGGCGCCGCCGGCCCCGAGCAGGATGTTCTTGTTGGTGAAGTCGCCGTGGCACATCACTCGCCGGTCGCAGCCGCAATCGAGCGCCAGCGCGGCCTGGTGGGCCTCGTCGAGCTGGCGGTGGCTGACCAGCTCCTTGCCGGGGCTCGCGCCGTCGAGCTGCTGGTGGGCGCGCGCGAAGCGCCACTGCAGCTCGTGCGCGGCGGGTGGGATCGCAGCCGGGATGCGCTCGCTCGGAAGGCGCTGCAGCGTCGCGAGCAGCTCCCCGGCGCGCCGCGCATCGTCGCCGTCGTCGTCGCCGGGTGCCACGGGGTCGCCGGGCTCGATCGCCTCCAGCAGCATCGCGCTCCCGTCCTGCGCCGCCTGCAGCAGCGCGCACGCGCCAACGCCGCCCCACGCGTCAAGAGCAGCCGCCTCGGCCCGCGCGCCGGCCCCACCGGCCACCGAAAGCTTCAGCACGACGGCGCTACGATCGTGCCGGCGCCGGCAAGCCAGCGCCGCCGACAGCACCCCGCCGGGCATGATCCGCGCGTCCTCGAGGTCCAGGCGCGCCTGCCAGCTCGCCACGAGTGCCGGCAGCTCGGCGAGGAAGCGCAGCGCGCGCGCGCCGTCCAGACGCTCGCGCTTGGCGATCAGCGCGTCGTCGACGCCGAGCGCGACGAGCGCGGCCAGCGCCTCGCCGTCCAGTGTCAGCCGACCGCCTCGGTCCGGCGCGCGTGGACGCCACGGTCGTCGATCGCCGGCAGCGCCGCGGACCACTTGTGGATCGCGCGAGCCTGGTCGTCGGTCATCGAGATCGTGATGAACGCGCCGCAGCAGTCGCAGAAGATGCGGACCTTGTTGTCGGTGATCCAGCGGTGCGCATCGCCCGGATCGTGGTGCCCGCAGACGGGGCAGTCGAGATCCTCGAGCATCCGTGCCAGCGGGTCGGTGGGGCTGAACGTCGCTGTGTGCGAGACATAAGACACGGTTGTCCTCCTAAGGAGCGATGGCAAACCTCAGATCCCAGCACGATCACGGGCCCCGTTTCGCGAGCCGTCCCTCTTGCAAGCCCTCGGTCTCCACCTCGTCAAGGCTCTCCACGACCAGATCGGCGCTGGCCCCGGCGAGCATCGCCGCGTCGTCGGCGCGGGCGACCCCGAGCGCCGCCATCCTCCCCGCCTTTGCCGCCTGCACGCCCGAGACCGCGTCCTCGACGACGAAGCACGACTCCGGCGCCGCCCCGAGCTCGTGCGCGCCGGTGAGGAAGATCTCCGGGTTCGGCTTGCCCTGCTTGAAGTCGCGACCGGAGATGTCGGCGTCGAAGAAGTCCTCGAGCGTCAGGCCGGGGCGCACGAACTCGTAGTGCAGCCCCTGCTGCTCGGCGAACTGGTCGAGCCGGATCCGCTCGAGGAACAGCCCCGCGTTCTTGGACGACGACGCCGCCGCGATCGGGATCCCGGCTGCGCGCACCGCGAGCACGAACCGCAGCGCGTCGGGGTAGGCCTTGAAGTCGCCGGCCTTGATCAAGTCAATCACCAGCTTCTGCTTGTGGTCGGCGTACTCCTGCGCCCGCCGCTCGGGGTCGGGGACGTTGAAGTACTGCATCGCCGCCAGCGCGCCACTCATCCGCGGCTTACCGGACAACACCTGCTGGTAGACGTGCGGCGTGAACGCATCCGGGGCCCAGCTCGTCTGGCCGGCGATGTCGCGCCACTCGCCCTCCATCAACTCGCGCAGGCTGTCGCGCCAAGCGCGCTCGTGCGGCGAGTCGACGAGCACGCCGTCGACGTCGAAGATCGCTCCGAGGAAGGTCTTCGTCTGCACGCTCAAGGCATCTGGCTCCTTTGGGTCAGCAGGCTCGGATTGGTCGGCAACGTCACCGTCCACCGGTCGCCCGGACACAGCTCGCCGACGTGATCCTCGATCCCGACCCGCACTGGCCGGCTTTGGCCCTCCGGATCGGCCGCGATCGTCAGCTCGCCACCCGCGATCTTAACCCGTAGCGGCATGCCGTGGAACTGCATCGCGAACTCTAGCCCGTCGAGCCCGTCCGGCAGCCGCGGCTCGAACAGCAGCGCGCCGTCGCGGACGGTCGCGCCCGCGTAGAAGCGCTGGACGAGATCGAGCGTGCCTGCCATCACGCCCATGTGGATCCCCTCCTTGGTCGTGCCCCCCTGGACATCGCCGATGTCGGACTCGAGCGCCACCAGGAAGCGCTCCCAGGAGCTCTCGGGGTCGGTCGCGGCGAGCACGCCCGCGTGGGCGATGAAGCTCAGCGTCGAGCCGTGGGACGTGCGCCGGTCGTAGTACTCGACCGTCTTGCGCACCGCGTCGGGTGCGTACTCGTACCCGAGGCGCTCGAACAAGCGCGCAAGCTCCTGGTCTGAGAACAGGAAGAACAGCAGCACGGCGTCGGCCTGCTTGGTGAGCTTGTACGTGTCGGGGTCGTCGCCCTCGGCCTTGAGGATCCGGTCCAGGCGCTGGATGTTGCGGTAACGCTCCCGGTAGGCGTCCCAGTCGAGCTCGTGCAGCTGCTCGTAGCCCTCGAACTGACTGATGATCCCGTCCTCGAGGAACGGGATGTACATCTTGTGGCTCATCTCGCGCCAGATCTCGAGCTCGCCGTCGGTCAGGCCGAGGCGCGCGCGCAGCGCGTCGCGGCGGCTCTCGGGCAGCAGGTCGAGCACGCGCGGCGCGATCTCGGCGATCCACGCGACCATCACGTTCGTGTAGGCGTTGTTGCGCAGGCCGCCCTCGTCGGCGCCGGGATACTTCTCGTGGAACTCGTCGGGGCCCATCACGCCGTGGATCTCGTAGCGGTCGCGCTCGAGGTTGTGGTCGGCGATCGAGGCCCAGAAGCGCGCCAGCTCGAGCATCATCTCGGCCCCGTACTCGCGCATGAACTCGATGTCGCCGGTCGCCTGGTAATAGCGCCAGACGTTGTAGAAGATCGCCGCGTTGACGTGGCGCTGGTTGTGGCTGTGGTCGGGGTCCCAGCGGCCCGAAAGCGGGTTCAGATGCACGATCTGGGTCTCCTCCTGCCCGTCTGAGCCGCTCTGCCACGGGAACATCGCGCCGTTGTAGCCAACCTCCTTGGCGGCCGCGCGCGCCTCCCCCAGCCGCCGGTAGCGGTACATCAACAGCTCGCGCGTGATCTCCGGCAGGCGGAAGTTGAGGAACGGGTACACGTACAGCTCGTCCCAGAAGATGTGGCCCCGGTAGGCCTCGCCGTTGAGGCCGCGGGCGGGCACGCCGGCGTCGAAGTCGGCGCTGTGGCGCGAGCAGACCTGGAGGATGTGGGACGTGTGCAGGCGCAGCAACAGCTGCACGCGCGGTTCACCCGGGACGCGGAAGTCGCACGAGCGCCACAGCTCCTCCCACGCCTGCTGATGGGCGGCGAGCGCCTCGCCG
>JBEKRJ010000244.1:0-6882 GCA_049518835.1 Solirubrobacteraceae bacterium | reverse complement strand
CAGGCAGCGTTCGAGCCACCGGTGCGTGCGCTCGGTCGAGCGCGCGGTGTACTCGCGCGAGACGTGAAACGGCGTGCACTCGTCGAACACGAGCGCGATGTCCGAGCCGAGCGCGGCCTGGACCGACATCGACGTCTCCGGGCCCATGAACTGCTCGCGGCCGTCCACGTACGAGCGAAACCGCACGCCCTGCTCGTCGATCGCCAGGATCGAGCCGGACTGTTGCTGGGGCCGCGCGCGGCCCTTGATCTCGTCGGCCACGCTGCCGTGACCCATCGAGAACACCTGAAAGCCGCCGGAGTCGGTCACGATCGGCCGCGGCCAGCGCATGAAGCGGTGCAGCCCGCCGAGCTCGCGCACCAATTCGGGACCCGGCGCGAGGAACAAATGAAAGGTGTTGGCGAGGATCAGCTCGTACCCGAGCGCCTCGACGTCGCGCGGCTCGAGCGTCTTCACCACGCCCCTGGTCGCGAGCGGGACGAACGCCGGCGTGCGCACGTCGCCGTGGGCGAGGTGCAGGATGCCGGTACGCGCCCGCGAGCCGATGGCGCGGGTCCGGACCGTGAACACGGCCCGGACCCTATCTACGTTGACCTAATCAGGTGTCACGCGAACGCGACCGGCGCAGCGGACCTCAATCCGCCGCCAGACGTCAGGCCTCCGTCGGCGCGCCGTTCGCGGCCGCGGCGCCGTCGATCGTGGCCGGCTCGCCGCTGCCGGCGCCCACGTTGATCGCGACCTTGCGTGAGCGGCGCTGCTCGGGCTTGGGGATCCGCACCTCCAGCACGCCGTGGTCGAAGCTCGCCTTGACGGCCTCAGGATCGACGCCCTCGGGCAGCGTCAGCGAGCGCGCGAAGCTGCCGAACGCGCGCTCGAAGCGGTAGTAGCCCTCCTTGCGCTCCTCGTGCTCCGACTTGCGCTCACCCGAGATCGTGAGCACGTTGTCCTCGAGCTCGAGCTTGACGTCCTTGTCGGAGACGCCGGGCAAATCCGCCCGCAGGACGAAAGCGTCGTCGGTCTCGATCAGGTCCATCGCCGGAACCCACCGGCGCAGCGGCGTCTGCGGGCTGCTCTGAGCCGGAGCCGGCGCATCGAAGAAGGTGTTGAACAGCCGGTTCATCTCGTGCTGGATCGTGTTCAGCTCGCGGACCGGCTCCCATCTGATCAATGCCATTTGAAATACCTCCCGTTGGAATCTACAACTACCTGCATCAGCAGTATGAAATCTAAGTCTAGCATTGTCAAGTCTTTTCTCGATGACTTCGTAGATCCGCGAAGGCCAGCGGGAACCGCAGGACCCCGGGCCTGAGGCCGATCACCAAACGTTACGTGCCAGCAAAGCCGCGCTGGGCACGTCACGTTGTGTCCCGCAGACGACCACAACGTTGCACCCGCGACCGTCAAATCGCCGGCTGTAACGTTGTTCCAGCCTCGGGGTGCCCTAAGCTAAGGGCCCGCGCGAAGGGCGCACGTGAGCCGGGGCCGGCGGGCGATTGTCCGCTTCGAGGGTCACGGCCGCCGGCCGAGCACGCGCGCCGCCCCCGGCCGCCCCCGACCCGGACTATTACCGACTCACGTCTCGATCAGCGAGTGCCCTGTCATCGCCTCTGGCTGCTGGACGTCGATCATCTCAAGCAGCGTCGGGGCGGTGTCGGCGAGCACGCCGCCGTCGCGCAGTGACAGGCCCGGGACGGTCACGATCACCGGCACGGGATTGAGCGAATGGGCGGTGTTGGGGCTGCCGTCGGGCTCGAGCATGTGGTCGGCGTTGCCGTGGTCGGCGGTGATGAAGCACGCCCCGCCGGACTCATGGACCGCCGTCACGACCTCGGCGAGGCAGCGATCGACGGTCTCGATCGCCTTCACGGCGGCGGGAATCACGCCCGTGTGGCCGACCATGTCCGCGTTGGCGAAGTTGATGATCCCGAACGTTGGGGAATCGGCCTTCCATGCGGCCATGAACGCGTTCGCCGCCTCCTGCGCGCTCATCTCGGGCTTGTAGTCGTAGGTCGGCACGTCGCGCGGCGACGGCACCAGCTCGCGCCGTTCGCCGGCTACGGGCTCCTCCTCGCCGCCGTTGAAGAAGTAGGTCACGTGCGGGTACTTCTCGGTCTCGGCGACGTGCAGCTGACGCACGCCCCGAGCCGCGAGCACGTTTGCGATCGTGGTCGACGGATGCTCGGGCGGGAACGCGACCGGGTACGGCCAGCCCTCCTCGTACTGACACATCATCGCGTAGCGCTCGATCACTCCCGCACCGCGCCGGTCGACGTCGGTGAACGACGGATCGGCGAGCGAGCGGGTGATCTCGCGCATCCGGTCCGGGCGGAAGTTGAGCCCGAAGACCGAGTCGCCAGGGCGGATCCGCGCCTCGGCGCCGACCAGCACCGGGGTGATGAACTCGTCGGTCTCGTCGCGCTCGTACGCGCCCCGGGCTGCAACCTCACCGGTCTCGGCGCGGTGCTCGGCCTCGCCGTGGACCAGCATGTCGTAGGCGCGCTGGACGCGATCCCAGCGCTTATCGCGGTCCATCGCCCAGTAGCGCCCGACGACCGAGCCGATCCGGCCGGCGCCGGCATCGCGCATCCAGCCTTCGACCGTCGCGAGGTAGCCCGCGCCGGCGGTGGGCAGCGTGTCGCGCCCGTCGGTGAACGCGTGCACGACGAGGTCGGGCACTTGCAGATGCGCGGCGAGCGCGATCAGCGCGCGGAGGTGATCCATGCTCGAGTGCACGCCGCCGTCGGACACCAGGCCGATCACGTGCACCCGCTCGGCGGCGCTGAACGCATCCCGAATCACCGTGTTCTCGCCGAGCTTGCCCTGTTCGACGGCGACGTCGATCCGGGTCAGGTCCTGCATCACGATCGAGCCGGCACCGAGGTTCAGGTGACCGACCTCGGAGTTGCCCATCTGCCCCTCGGGCAGGCCGACCGCGCGGCCGCAGGCGGTTAGCGTCGTATGTGGGTATCGCGCCCACAGCTCGTCGAACACCGGCGTGCTGGCTTGCGAGACGGCATTGCCCGGACCGGGCGGGGCGAGGCCCCAGCCGTCGAGGATGATCAGCACCGCGGACGGCGCAGGCAGCCCGGTCGCGCCCGCGATGACCGTCATCGTCAGCGCGCCGCGGCGACGATCGCGGCGAACGAGTCCGGGTCGAGGCTGGCGCCGCCGACCAGCGCGCCGTCGACGTCGGGGAGCGCCATCAGCTCGGCG
The DNA here is from genome assembly GCA_049518835.1 of Solirubrobacteraceae bacterium. Lineage (GTDB taxonomy): Bacteria > Actinomycetota > Thermoleophilia > Solirubrobacterales > Solirubrobacteraceae > Palsa-465. The sequence goes on along the minus strand of JBEKRJ010000244.1, from coordinate 3,669 downwards.
GCGTTGTCGGGCTTGACGCTGCCGCCGTACAAGATCCGGGTCCGCTCGGCCTGCTCGCGGGAGCGGTCCGCGACCAGCGCGCGGATGAACGCGATCGCCTCCTGCGCCTGGTCAGGGGTCGCGACGCGCCCGGTCCCGATCGCCCAGATCGGCTCGTAGGCGATCACGACGTCGCCGAGCTGGTCCTCGCCGATCCGCTGGAGGTCCTCCTGCACCTGGTGGCGCAGCTTTCGCTCAGTGTCGCCTCGTTCGCGCTCGTCCTCGGTCTCGCCGACGCACAAGATCGGACGCAGCCCTGCCTCGAGCGCCGCCGGTACCTTCACTTGCAGCGCCTTGTCGGTCTCGGCGAAGTACTCGCGCCGCTCGGAGTGGCCGAGGATCACGCCGTGGATCCCCAACTCGGTCAGCATCGGCGCGGACACCTCGCCGGTGAACGCCCCCTCGGCCGCGGAATGCATGTTCTGCGCGTACACCTCGACGCGCGAGCCGCGCGTCGAGTCGACCATCGCCTGCAGCGATGGAAACGGCGGGCAGATGCCGACATCGACGCCGTCGGCGTCCGAGACCTTCGGCAGCAGCGCGCTGATGAACGCCTCCGCATCCGCGACCGTCTTGTACATCTTCCAGTTGCCCGCGATCAGCGGTGTCCTCATGCGAGTGCCTCCACTCCGGGCAGCGCCTTGCCCTCGATCAGCTCGAGCGAGGCGCCGCCCCCGGTCGAGACGTGGGTGACCTGGTCGGCGAGCCCGAACTGGGTCAGTGCCGCGACCGAGTCGCCCCCGCCGGCGACGGTCGTTCCCGGCGCAGCCGCGATCGCCTCGGCGATCGCCTTCGTGCCCGCGGCGAATGGCTCGGTCTCGAAGGCGCCCATCGGGCCGTTCCAGAACACGGTCCCCGCGCCCGCGATCGTTGCCGCATACGCCTGCGCGGTCTTGGGGCCGATGTCGAGGCCCATCATCCCGTCGGGCACGTCCACGCCGTCCAGCGCCTGAGCTTGCGCGTCGGCTGCGAGCCGATCGGCGATCACGAGGTCGACGGGCAGGTCCAGCCGGGCGCGGACCTCGGTGACCCCGCCGAGGATCTTGCGAGCGAGCTCGACGTCGTCCGCAGCGCACAGCGACGCGCCGATCGAGTGGCCCTGGGCCGCAAGGAACGGGAAGCACATCGCGCCGCCGATCAAGAGACTGTCGGCGACCTGCTGGAAGCGGTCGATGACCGCGATCTTGTCGCTCACCTTGGCGCCCCCGAGGACCGCGACCAGCGGCCGTTCAGGCGACTCGAGCAGCTTGGACAACGTCGTCACCTCGCGCTCGAGCAGGTGGCCGGCGGCCCGCTCGGGCACCAGATGCGCGATCCCCTCGGTCGAGGCATGCGCGCGATGGGCGGCGCCGAAGGCGTCGTTGACGTACACGTCGCACAGCGACGCGAGCTCGGCGGCCAGGGCGGGATCGTTCTTGGTCTCGCCCTTCTCGTAGCGCACGTTCTCGAGCACGAGCACTTGGCCGGGGTTGAGGTTGTCGGCGAACGCCTTGACGTCCTCGCCGACGACCCCCGGCGCGAGCGTCACGTCAGCCCCGGTCAGCTCGGCGAGGCGATCGGCAGCGGGCCGCATCGAGAACTCCGGCTCGCGGTCCTTGGGGCGGCCGAGGTGCGAGACCAGCACCAGCCGCGCGCCGCGCTTGCGCAGCTCGTCGATCGTCGGCAGCGCCGCCCTGATCCTGGTGTCATCGGTGACCACGCCACCGGACAGCGGGACGTTGAAGTCGACCCGCACGAGCACGCGCTTGCCCTGCAGGTCGCCGAGGTCCTCGAGCGTTCTCACAGAAGCCTCTGGACCATGTCGACACACCGGTTCGAATAGCCCCACTCGTTGTCATACCAGGACACCAGCTTGACCATCGTCCCATCCATCACCGCCGTCAGCTGGGAGTCGAAGATCGACGAGGCCGGGTTCTTGACGATGTCCGAGGAGACGATCGGGTCCTCGGTGTACTCGAGCAGGCCCTTCATCGGGCCGTCCGCGGCCGCCTTGACCGCGGCGTTGAGCTCGTCCACGGTCGTCGCGCGAGCGCACTCGACGGTCAGGTCGACGACGCTGCCCGTCGGGACGGGGGCGCGGATGGCGAACCCGTGCAGCTTGCCTTGGAGGGCCGGGATCACAAGCCCGATCGCCTTGGCCGCGCCGGTCGTGGCCGGAATCAGGTTGATCGCGGCCGCGCGTGCGCGGCGCAGGTCGCGGTGCGGCATATCCTGCAGGCGCTGGTCGGCGGTGTAGGCATGGATCGTCGTCATCAGCCCGTGCTTGACGCCGACCGTGTCGTTGAGGACCTTCGCCACCGGCCCCAGGCAGTTGGTCGTGCAGGAGGCGTTCGAGATGACGTGGTGCTTGTCCTTGTCATAGTCGGCCTCGAAGTTGACGCCCATCACGACCGTCACGTCCGGCTCGGTCGCCGGCGCTGAGATCAGCACCTTCTTCGCGCCCGCGGTGATGTGCTTGGCGGCGTTCTCGCGAGCTGTGAACAGGCCGGTTGACTCAATCACCACCTCGGCGCCGAGCTCTGCCCACGGCAGCGCCGCCGGGTCGCGCTCGCCGAGGATCTTGATCTCCTTGCCGTCGACGACCAGCGCGCCGCCAGATTCTTCAACCGTACCCGGGAACGGGCCGTAGTTGGAGTCGTACTTGAGCAGATGCGCGATCACCTTTGGATCGACGATGTCGTTGACAGCCAGCCATTCGATGTCCGCCTGGGCTTCATAAGCGGCGCGGAACACGTTGCGGCCGATCCGCCCAAAGCCGTTGATCCCGACGCGTACCGACATGGACGTGTCCTCTCTTCCGTTTGGTGGCGTGACCAGGGCGCCGGCGCGGACCGATGTCCGGCGGCGCACGGAAGGCTAATCTAAAGAAGCCCGCGACGCGGTTACGGTGTGCTTCTGCACGGGCTGCTCACCGGCGCGAGACAACTCGACACGAGCCCGGCCCGGTCTAGGCGGGACAGCTCACCGTCGCGAGACAACCTCGACGCGCAACCCGTCGGGATCGCGCAGATAGCCGGCGTAGTAGCGAGTGCCGTATTGGGGCCGTATGCCAGGTGGCCCATCGTCGCTGCCGCCATGGGCCAGCCCCGCGGCATGCGCCGCGTCGACCGCCGCCTTGCCACTCGCGCTCAGCGCAACGTGCCCGTACCCTGCCCCCGGGCCCCGTCCGCGAACGACGATCCAGACCACGGGCCCGTTGACGCCGTACGCGATCGCGCGCTCGGACTCGACCATCCGCCGCGCCCCGAGGGCATAGAAGATCGCGTCGTAGAACCTGGCCGAGCGGCGCAAGTCAGAGACCTCGTAGCCAATGTGATCGATCACGCCGGCCGGTGCACGTCGCGATGGGAGACCTCGATCAGATACGGCCCAGCGTCGCGATAGCGATCGGCGAGGTGCTCGGCGATCGCGACCGAACGGTGCCTGCCGCCGGTGCAGCCGATCCCGACGACGAGGTGGGCTTTGCCCTCCCCGAGGTATTGCGCCAGCAGGTAGTCGAGCAACGGGTGCAGCCGCTCGTAGAACCCATCGAGCTCGCCGTCGCGGTTGATGAACTCGACGACGGCGGGGTCGGTGCCGGTCAGCGGCCGCAGGTCATGCTCGTAATGGGGGTTGGGGAGGAAGCGCACG
>JBEKRJ010000243.1:0-6902 GCA_049518835.1 Solirubrobacteraceae bacterium | reverse complement strand
GGGAGCGCTGGACCTATGAGGAGTTGGGTCGCGAGGTGGGGATGTCAAGTTCCCAAGCGCACCTGATCTTGTCGCGGGTGGCGATCAAGCCGCACCTGACTGACTACTGGATTATGAGTGACAGGAGATCCCGGTGTAGGTCCACTTGAATGGCTTGGCGGTCCGGCAAGGTGCTAGAAGCATGAATCAACGGAATTCCAGGATGAACCACTAGGAGTCGGCTGGTAGTCGTAGCGTGAATCGGGCGCCCCCGGACAGGGCCGGGTCGCACGTGATTGTGCCGCCGTGTGATTCAATCGTCCGGCGGACGATCGCGAGCCCGAGGCCAGTGCCGTGGCGAGGGCGTCGAGCAAGGCGGACGAACGGTTCGAAGATCCGTTCGCGGTGATCGGCGGGGACTCCAGGACCGTTGTCGGTCACCGACACGGTTGGACCGTCGGGTGTCTGTTTGACTTCGACCACGACTTTGTCGGCGACCGCGAGGGCGTTGTCGAGTAAGTTGTGAATGGCGCGGAGTAGCGCGTTGCGGTCACCGGTGGCCAGAACGGGACCGGCGGCGATCAGCTCGACGCGTGCCGCTGGGCCAGTGGCGGGCGTGGCGGCGACCGCAGCCGATGCGAGGTCGGCAAGGTCAACGGGTTGGCGGTGTGGTCGCTCGCGGGCGTCTAGCCGGGCGAGGTTCAAGAGGTCGTCGATCAGCTGCCCGAGGCGCCGGCTGTCACGCGCGAGTTGGGCTTCGATCGTGTCGCGCGCGGGGCGCGCCGGTTGATCTCGCAACAGCCGCTCGGCGGTCGCCTGGAGTGCGGCGACCGGCGTGCGGAGCTCGTGTGAGGCGTCGGCCAGGAACGTTCGCATTGCCGCCTCAGATGTGCGCGCCTCAGAGACGGCGTGATCGAGTAGCACGAGTGCGCGCGCGAGCGCCGCCAGGAGCGCCAGCGCGATCAAGCTGCCGATCGCTTCGGTGACCTCCAGGCTGCGGACCTGCCGGTCGATCCCGGCACGGCTGCCGGTCAGGGTTGCGGGCAGCTCGCTTCCGCTGACCAGGATCAGCTCGTGCACGGTCGGGATCGCTGCGCCCGCGGTGGCCTGAAGGGTCCCGCCCTTGGCGGTTACCCCCGCGAGATCAACCGAGATGCCCTCCGCCGCGAGCGAGCCGATCAGCGACTTGAGCGCCGCCGGCGTCCGCGCCGCGCGGAGCGCGCTTGCCCCAGATGTGAGGTCTGTGCGCAGGCGCTGCTCGAGCCCGTCGCGGTAGCGCAACGTGATCATCACGACGAACGTTGCGAGCGCTGCGACGATCCCGAGTATCGAGGCAGCGATCAGCCGCGTGCGCGCGGGTCGGTGCCTGCTCACGGTGAGAATCGGTAGCCGATCCCGCGGATGGTATGGATCAGACGCCCCCCACCCGCCCCGTTGGTCTCCAGCTTTCGCCGCAGCGCGCTGACGTGAACTTCCACAAGGTTGGGGTCGTATGCGTCATAACCCCACACCTGGGTCAGCAGTTGGTCCTTCGACAGGGCCTGTCCGCGGTGACGCATCAGAAATGCGAGCAGTCGAAGCTCGGTGGAGGTAAGCGCGAGCTCCCGGCCGTCACGGGCGGCGAAGCCGTGTTCCTCATCGACGAGCAGCCGCTCGACCTCCAGGATCTGTGGGATCGCACCGCGCCGACGCAGGACAGCCCGCACGCGCGCCATCAGCTCCTCGAGCGCAAACGGCTTGACCAGGTAATCGTCTGCGCCCAGTTCGAGTCCGGCGACACGGTCGGCCACGGCGTCGCGCGCTGTGAGAAAGATGATCGACAGCTCACGCTGCTGGCGGAGCAACGCTGCCAACTCGAAGCCGTTGCCGCTCGGCAGCAGCACATCGAGGATCGCCAGATCGGGCGCGACAGCGAGCACGTCTGCGGGACCGCTTCAGCTCAATCTCAGGTTTCAGCACGAAGCTGACCTTGCCCGAGCAACGCCGCCCCGGCAGCCAACGCCGAGAGGAGACCAAGGTGAACGATCAAAACGCCAGTCACGCCCACCTTCGCAACACCGCGACGGGCGCACTCGCTGCAGTTGCCGCAGTCGGCGCAATCGCCGGCACCGCCGCCCTCGCTGCAAACCCGCGCGGCGACACACATGACCACGCTGCGACCGCAACCGGCGCAACGACCAAGACGCCGACGACCCCAGCGCCGGACAAGACCCACACGCCACGGCCGGCCGTCAACCACGAGCCTTTCTTGACCGCCGTCCAGCAGCTCGTCGATAACGGCACGATCACCGCCGCGGAGAGTCGGGCCGTCGATCGCGAGATTCTGGCCGGCAGGGTCGATACGGACGGGCTTGCGTCCAGCGGGTTCACTGAGACCCAGCTCCAGGCGATCGAACAGACACTCTCCAACACGAAGCGCGCACTGGGGGCTACAGCGTGGCGCGCAGCGGGTGGTAAGGGGCCCTAAAGCGACCCGGAAGCGGACAGCCGACAGCGCCGCCCCACGCGGCGATAGTCAGCCCGAATGGTGAAAGCGCATCACCCGGGTAACGGCCTCGAACCCGAGCCGCAGGTAGATCTCGACGCCGGCGTCGCTCGCGTCGAGATACGCCTGGCATGCTCCGCGGTCCCGAGCCGCGCGCAACGCAACGGCGGTCATTGCCTGACCGATGCCGCGGCCACGCCAATCGGGGTGGGTATTGACGAAGACCACGTCCGCCGCCGCGCCAAACGCGCCCGAGCCAGACGTCGCGCGCACCACTCCGGCATCGTCAACGGCCGCGAACAGTCGGAAGGCACGCGGCAACGACCGTAGGAGCTCGCCCAACGCCGTCGCCGACGCCTCCACCGCCGGGGCCGCAAGCTTCGCGGCGGCGACGGCGTCCTGTAGCGCCACGCCCGCGGGCGCGTCGTCGTCGAGCCGACGCACCGGGCGCAGCGTCAACGCGGCCGGCAGCGCCGCCTGAGGCACGTCGTCCAAGTTGTGGCAAACCATCGCGGTCACCGCATCCGACCCCCACGAGAGACGGCCGCCGACGAGCTCGGTACACTTCGTGGCCGTCGCGAAGACCCTGATCATCCCTGCCTGGACTCCCGGCAACAGCGCGCCGAGCACGTTATAAGCCCGATCGTCTGTCACCAGCAGCCGGGTCCGCGGATCGCCGCTCGAGGAGAGCAAACCATGCACGCCGGGCTCGTCCACCCACGACTGGCCAGAGCCCCGGACGGCGTCGCACCGCGCGAGGAACCCAGCGACGTACAGGCCGACAGAAGCCGGATCCACCCCGCCAGGCTACGACCTCTGACGCCGCCGCCGCAGAGGGCCGGTGAGACAGCACCAGCACGCGGTTGAAGAAGTACTCAAACCAACTGGGGTACGGCGCGATCGCGTCCACGCATGTCCAAACATATAGCGCACATGGCGCGCGCCGCCTGCCCGCCTTTCGCATCGCGGCGAGGGTCTTCGCGACGGCGGGGGAGGTCGTCCGAGCGGGTGGCCGTCAGCCGCGCGCGACGGTCACGTAGACCGGGCCGCGCTCGCTCGAGGTCACGAGTGCGCTCACGTCGCATGCGCCCAACGTGCGGGCGGGACCTGGGAGCGCGATCCGGGTGCGCGACGGCACTGGGACCCGGAGTGGTTGTCCGCCGGCGGTCGCCGCCGAGTTGCGGGAGGAGCAGCTGACCGACAGCAGGACGACGACTTGGCGTTGGGGGGCGCCGGTGGGCACGAGGGTCAACTTCGTCGGCGAGGTGATGAACTGGTTGACGCGCCCGACAATTGGTGCCGTCGGCTGCGTGTCCGGCCCCGTCGTCCCGGCCGGCGGCTTCGCCGTGACGTAGCGGTAACGGTGGATCGTTCGGGTCGTGCGGCAGTGCTCGTTGCTGTTGCACGTCGTCGTCACGGTCACGGCCACGCAGCGGTGAGTCCGGGCGCTGCACGACGCGCCCGTGCCGGAGCTGCTGCTGCTGCTGGAGCTGCTGACCAAGCTCGACGAGAGCAGGCCACGCAGGAACGAATAGCTCCCGACGGAGTCGGCGATCAGCGAGTCGGGGCGGTGCAGGGTCGCGACCGGGTGGGCGCCTGGACCGCTCTCCGTCACCGTCGTGGGCAGGTGGGCGGCAAGCTGTTGGCCGAGCTCGGTGGCGGTCACGGGGTGAGGTGACCGCGGGAGCGACAGCGCTGCCGGTCCGATGAAGAGGTTCCCGGCGACCGGGACAGTGAGCAAGCGGCCGTCGGCGAGCGTGTACGTGATCGCGGTGACACCGTCGGGGATTAGGGCGAGTCGGGGACGGAGCCCAGGCGCTGATCTCCCAGCGCGCCGGCGTAGCCTGACAGGATGGCCTGGCTCTTGCACACCGCGCCGTCGACGGTAAGCATCTTCGTTGGCTTGGGCGCTGCCGCGCCGGGCAAGGGCAATCCCGATGGTTGGCTCTGTAGGAGCTGAGTCGAAATCAGGCATGCGCCCGGGCCGCTGCCCGTCTCATCGGCCTGCGCCGCGATATAGGCGCCGACGCCGGCGAGCTGGGGGAGCCCGATGCAGCCGGCGGGCAAGACTGGGAGCGAGAGCGTCGCAGGCACGCCATACACCGCCGCGTGCGCGCCGGTACGCGTCAACAGGACGGACACCGACGGGTCATAGGTCGTCGCGCCCACGCCGGCCAGCTCCTCGCGCAGGTGCGCGGACACCGGCAGCGTGTCGACGGCTGATCTCGCCCGCCGGAACACCGCAAGACTCGAGACCAACGTCGGGTCGGCACTGTCCGCGACCGGCGTCGCGGAGCGCCCTCCAATTCCGACCAGCGCCTTCACGCAGCCGGTCAGGAGCGCGCGGTCGCCGCGACCAGCGGCAATCACGCCCGGGGACGATGCGGCCCTTACAACCATGACCACTAGCAGCACGATGCCAGCAGCGAGCGGCGCGAACACGCGCAAGAACCTCAGCGACATCGGCACTCACACTATCGACAGATCCGCCGAGTCGACGACTCGCCGATCCTGACCGCGGCGCCAAAGCGACCACCTGAGCTGCCCACGCGTCGATCGGCGGCCACCGGTTTGGCCCCCTCCTGCAAGCGCCGCAAAGCAGGCTCAGCGTCGCTGATAGCTTCGCAGGGTGGCGATCTGGCCTGTGTTCTTGGAGCGCACGATCCACGAAGACACAGGGACACTGTTCGCAGTGGGCGAAGCGGTGTCGTGGGACGTCATCCTCGTCGACGGCGAGGCGCAGGGCTGGCCGCGTGACTCGTTGGTGGATACCGATGTCAGGATCGACGCGCGGCCCGCCTTCGCGCTCCGTGGCTCATTGGCCAGGGCGCCAGACCTCGCCGCCTGTTGGCGCGGCGCGGGACCGATCGGCAGCGAGCTCCGGATCCGCGCGGGGCTGGGCGCTGATCTGTTCAACCCGCCGTTTCGGAGTACCGTCACCGGCCGGGTCACCCGCATCCAGATCATACGGTGCCGGATGGCGCAAGAGCCCGGTGGCGCGTGGAACCCGGTCGGGGCATCGCAGCTGACTGAGGTACCGTGATCTCCGCGCTGGCTGGCCCGCCGTGCCCTCGACTCCGGCTCCGAGCAGGACACCGGCTTCCTGTTCGCACTCCAACTGCACTCCCATTTCATCCAACCGTGGCAGACCGGCCGCGGGTGAGCACCGTGGCGCGTCACGATATTGTGGATGACTCCCGAGGAGCTTCGTGATCATTGCCTGGCGTTTGTCGGAAGCGTGGAGGAGTTCCCGTTCGGTCCCCACACGTCTGTGTTCAAGGTTGCCGGCAGGATGTTCGCGCTGTCACGACTCGCCGAGACACCTCCCCGCATCAGCCTGAAATGTGACCCGACGTTGGCCGAGCAACTGCGCGGCGCGCACGCGGCCGTGCTCCCGGGATATCACCTCAACAAGCGCCACTGGAACACGGTGATCATCGACGGCTCGCTGCCCGACGCGATGATCGCCGACCTGATCGAGGACTCCTACGACCTGGTCGTCAGCAAGTTGCCGCGAGCGCGCCGCCGATCGCTCGCCTGGCGCGGCGATGCTTGAGCGCCACCGAAGCGCCTCGCTTCCTCCGAGGGCGCCGGCTGCTGACCGCGGCTGTGAAGCCGCGGGCCGCGGATCGCCCGGGCCGAGGCGGGTGCGATACTGATATGCGACCTGTGCCGCGCCTGTTCTACATGCCCCGAACGCGCTCCAGCCGCGTGCTGTGGTTGCTTGCCGAGATCGGCGCCCCGTGTGAGCTGGTAAAGGTCGCGCCCGAGCAACGCCAGTCCGCCGCGCATCTCGTCCGCCATCCGCTGGGGCGCGTGCCGGCGCTCGAGCTCGATGACGGCACGGTCATGTTCGAGTCAGCCGCGATCTGCCTGCAGCTGGCCGACCTTGATCCCGAAGCCGGCGTCATCGGACCGCTCGGATCGTCCGAGCGGGCACTCGCCTACCAGTGGGTCCTGTTCGGGATGACCGAGCTCGAGGCGCCGCTGTATCGCTGGATCCGGGAGGCCGCCGACGACTCGGCCGATCCCCCGTCGCGCGAGCGCTTCGCCCAAGCCGCGGCGGCGCTCGAGTCAGCGCTCGACGGTCGCGAGTGGCTGCTCGGCGATCGCTTCACCGTCGCCGATGTGATCTGCGCCAGCGTGCTCGGCGGCGCCCACTCACGGGGATTGCTGACGCAGTGGCCGGGCTTGCAGGCCTACGTCGAGCGCAGCGAGGCGCGTCCCGCCTTCATCGAGGCCGCCGCGGTCTGGGACCAACCTCGAGGCTAGGATGTGCCACTAGCTCTCCGCATCAAACTCCCGGCAACCTAACTCCGGTGCCGCGCGACGTCTCGCGCGGTGTGACGGGATCCCCGCTCGTCCGTACTGTCTGGGAGAGATGAATCGGACCGCGTCCCAAGAACGGTCGGGCGCCGCTTGTGTTGCTGGTGGGCAG
>JBEKRJ010000242.1:0-6923 GCA_049518835.1 Solirubrobacteraceae bacterium | reverse complement strand
CTCTGGCATCCTGCTGGCCTGATGCCGGGGCTGATCGAGCGCTACCGCGACCGCCTGCCGTTCGCGGCCCAGGACCCGGTCGTATCGCTCGGCGAGGGCTCGACCCCGCTCGTGCTCGCGCCGCGGCTGTCCGAGCGTGCCGGCGCTGAGGTGTGGCTCAAGCTCGAGGGGATGAACCCGACCGGCTCGTTCAAGGACCGGGGGATGACCTGCGCGGTGTCCGCCGCGGTGCGCGAAGGCGCGGAGGTCGTGATCTGCGCGTCGACGGGCAACACCGCCGCCTCAGCGGCCGCGTACGCGGCGCGGGCGGGCCTGCGCGGCGCGGTGATCGTCCCGGAGGGCAAGATCGCGACCGGCAAGCTCGCCCAGGCGCTGATGCACGGCGCGCGCGTGATCGCGCTGCGGGGCAACTTCGACGAGGCGCTGGCGCTCGTGCGCCAGCTCGCCTCGCGTCATCCGGTGGCGCTGGTCAACTCCGTCAACGAGTTCCGGATCGAAGGCCAGAAGACCGCCTCGTTCGAGGTCGTCGAGGCCCTCGGCGGCGAGCTTGACGCGCTCTGCATCCCGGTCGGCAACGCCGGCAACATCACCGCCTACTGGAAGGGGTTCAAGGAGGCGGGGTGCCGCCCGCGGATGTTCGGCTTCCAGGCCGCCGGCGCGGCTCCGCTGGTCCATGGCGCGCCGGTCGCCAATCCCGAGACGGTCGCCAGCGCGATCCGGATCGGCAACCCCGCCCGGTGGGAGGAGGCGATGGACGCGATGACCTCGTCGGGTGGCGCGGTGAGGGCGGTCACGGACGCGCAGATCCTCGAGGCCTACAGGTTCCTGGCCGCGACCGAAGGCGTGTTCTGCGAGCCCGCCTCCGCCGCCGGCGTCGCCGGGCTGCTCGCCTACGGGGCGGGGGATGCGCGCCGGCTCGTGTGCGTGCTCACCGGGCACGGGCTCAAGGACCCGTCGACCGCCTTGGAGCAGGCCGGCGCGGTCGTCCCGTGCGACCCGGAGCTGGCCGCGATCGAGCGGGCCGTGCTCGGGTGAGTGCGCTCTCGCCGGCGTGGCGCGGTCTGGCGCGGGTGTGAGGGATCGTTCGTTGTCTCGCCGGCGGGTGGTGCGGGTGTGAAGGATCGTTCGGTGTCCCGCCGGCGGGTGGTGCGGGTCCCCGCTTCGACGGCCAATCTCGGCCCCGGGCTCGACGTGCTGGCGGCTGCGCTGGCGTGCCACCTCGAGCTCGAGGTCGCCGAGACCGGCGAGTTCTCGGTCGTGACCGAGCTCGACGTTCCCCGCGACCGCAGCAATCTGCTCGTGCGCGCGTTCGAGCGGCTGCATCCCGCCGATGGGTTCGAGTTCCGGATCGCCTCCGAGATCCCGATGTCCGGCGGGTTGGGATCGAGCGCCGCGGCGATCGTCGCGGGTCTGATGGCGGCCGACCACCTGTTCGAGCTCGATGCCGACGTGCCGGCGCTGGCGGTCGAGGTCGAGGGCCATCCCGACAACGTCGCGGCTGCGCTGGACGGCGGCTTCGTGATCTGCAACGCCGGCCGCGTGCACCGAGTCGCTGCGCCGGCGGGGCTCGAGGCGGTGCTGGTCGTGCCGGGCGAGGCGGTGTTGACGACGGCCGCCCGCGCGGCGCTGTCGCCGGCGGTGTCGCTCGCGGATGCGGTCTTCAACGTCGCGCACGCCGCGACCCTGGTCCTCGGTCTGTGCACGGGCGACTGGGAGCTGATCGCAGAGGGCCTGGATGATCGGCTGCATCAGCCGCGGCGAGCTCACCTGTATCCACGCTCGGCGTCGCTGGTGGCGCGCGCGCCGGCGCTCGGGGCGCTCGGGGCGACGATCTCGGGCGCCGGGCCGACCGTCCTCGTGTGGTGCCAGGTCGAGCAGACCGGCGCCGTGACGGCGCGGCTCGAGGCCGAGGCCGAGGGCTGGGCGACCGTGATCCGGATGCCGTTCGAGTCCCAGGGCGCCGAGGTGCGGGCTCTGTAGGCGCGGGGGCTTCGTCGACGGCGCGATCGGCGCTCTGTCACCGACGGCGCTCGTTCAGGCGCCGGCGCAGGAGATCGGCGTGGCGCTCCTGCAGTTCGCGCCCGAGGACGTGGAATGCGACCAGCAGGCGCAGGTCATCCTCGCTGAAGATCCTGACGACGCTCGCGAAGCCGCCTGCAGGACGGCGGGGATCGGGCGCGACCTTCGGGGCGCTCTCGAACGGGTTCGCGCTGATCATGCGCCAGGAGGAGGCGCTGATCGGCGCCGTGCAGTTCATCGTGCTGCGGCTCACGTTCCTGTCGTCGACGTTCCTGCAAGCGAGCCTGATGCCGCACTGGATCCGGCATGTCTCGGATTTCAACCCGGTCAACTGGGCAGTGCTTGCCGGCCGAGGCGCCGTGTCGAGCAACGCCGACTGGGGCGTGGTCGCTTCTCGCAGTGCCTTCCTTGCGGGGCTGCTGGTCGTCTGCCTGGCGTTCGCGACGCGCGCCTTTCAGTCCTATCAGCGCAGCGTCTGAGCCGGCGCCGGCCGGGAAGGGCTCCCGCTGCCCACGCCTACGCCTACGCCGCCTGCGGCTCGTTGTCGATCAGGGCCGACAGGCGCCGGCGCGGCGCCTCGAGCCCGATCCGCCGCAGCAGCTCGTCGGCCACGATCAGGTAGTCGCGGCCGAGGTCGGGCCGGTAGTCGAGGATCGAGACCGCGCGCTCGGCCGATTCGGCATAGGCGATCGACGAGCGGATCGTGGTCTCGAACAGCTTCTCGCCGAAATGCTCGCGCAGCGATTCGAACGCCTCGCGCGAGTGGCGCGTGCGCATGTCGGCGATGTTCAGCATCACGCCCAGCCACTGCAGGTCGGGGTTGAGGCTGTCACGCGCGAGGTCGATCACCTCGAGCGCCTGCTCCACTCCCTGCAGCGCGAAGTACTGTGCCTCCGCCGACAGCAGCGCATGGTCGGCGGCGACGAGCGCGTTGACCGTCAGCAGGCCCAGCGACGGCGGGCAGTCGATCACGATCAGGTCGTAGTCGCCCGCGACCTCGCGCAGCGCTCGCTTGAGCGTCAGTTCGCGACCCATCTTGCCGCCCAGCAGCAGCTCCGATTCGGCGAGGCCGAGGTTGGCCGGGATGATCCCGTCGTGGACGGCCTCGGCCGTCTTCACGCGGCCCGCGAGCACGTCGCCCACGGTCGGCGACACCTCCGGGTCGACGTCGAGGTAATCCGACAGGTTCCCTTGCGGATCGAGGTCGACCGCGAGCACGCGCAGCTCGACACGGCGGAAGACGTCCGTGAGCGTCCTCACCGCTGTCGTCTTGCCTGTGCCGCCCTTTTGTGACAGGACCGCGATCGTGATCATCGCGGCGCCACTATAGAACCTGGCGCCGCTGCAACCCGGGGCCGCCGAGATGTTAGACGGCCCCGGAGCGTATCTGCGGCGCGATCAGTGCGCGGTGGCGCCGGTGTCGCGCTCGACCGCGCGGCCGTAGCGCATCCCGGAGATCACCGGAACGTCGACGAAATGCAGATGGTGGCGGCCGATCACGATCTCGTCGCCGTCCGCGAGCGTGCTCCATTCGACCCGCTCGCCGTTGACGAACACGCCGTTGAGGCTGCGGTCGTCGAGCACCCGCAACCCGTCCGGTTGGCGGACGATCAGCGCGTGTCGTCGCGAGACGGTGGGATCGTCGAAGCGGACGTCGGCGGCCAGGCTGCGTCCGATCCGCGTCCATTCTCGCTGCAGCTCGAAGACCTTCAGATCATCGTCTCCGGTTCGGTACGCCAGGTACTGGCCGGGCTCCTCCAGGGCATCGCGAACCTCGTCGAGCCAGCCGCGATCCTCCGCCTCGGCTGGGACCTCGACGACGCTCGCCTGGGCTGTCGTGAACAGAGATGCCCTGACGAACTGCTTGCCCCCGCAGTTAGGGCAGGTGGGCAACTCGTCCACGGCGTCGAGCGAGACGGGGTAGTCGCAATCCGTGCAGCGAAACGTTCCGGTCCCCGCAACGTTGCCCGACATCCAAGCTTTCATTCGGGGCACATCTCCTTGATGGGACTAGCAGGCTGGCCGACCTGGATAAGCCGGCATAGGCATCATATCCTGCCCGTCAAAGCCCAAATAAAAACACGGACGTGTAGTTGAGGGCCAGTTCTTGACCGGTTGCAGTGCTTAAGTCCTGGGGCACTTGCCGCTGCTCGAAGGCGGATGCAGCTCGGAGAAGTGCACAACTTTTCGCCCTCAAGCGCTGGTAAATTCCTTCCCACGCCGATCGGCTGTATTGCGCAGGAAGCCGGCCGCCGATGGTGAATACCGCAGCGATGGCAACCCCGACAAGACCGATACCCGATCTCGAGCTGGCCCTCCTCAAGCGCGGCGTCGACGAACTCGAGGCGGGCCGTGAGCGGTGCGTGCGCTGCCAGCGCACGCCTTTGATCGGCGAGCGCGTGTACGTGTACGAGTCCGGCGCGCTGGCCTGCGAGCTGTGTCGGATCCGCGAGCGGGGCGAGCCGCTCGGATCGCGCCTCGTGCACGGGCCCGAGTTCGGCCACACGATCAAGATCAACGATCAGCGAGCCGCGGCCTAGCCGTCTGGTGGCGCGACGCGCACGTGACGTGCGATCATCGCGCCGGTGGAGCCGATCAGCGTTTCGACTACGATCGCGAAGCCGCGGGCGGAGGTGTTCGAGTACCTCGCGAACATCGCCAACCACGCCGAGTTCAGCGACCATTACATCGTCGACTGGCACCTGACGCGCGAGGACCCGTACGGCCTCGGCGCCGGCGCGCGGTTTCGCGTCAAGGCGCCGCGGAGGCGCTTCGCATGGGGGGACATCACGTTCACCGAAGTGCAGCCGCCCTACCGGATCGTCGAGCATGGCCGGGGGGGCAAGTACAACCGCACCCGGATGCTCGGCAGCTACACGCTCTCGCCCGCCGCCGGCGACACGACCAAGGTCGAGTACACGTTCGAAACCGAGCCGCCGCTGCTGACCGACAGGCTGCTCGACCCGCTCGGCTCGCGCGCGTGGACGCGCCGGCAGGCGGCGAAGGCGATGCGCCGGCTGCGCGCGATCCTCGAGGACGGCGAAGAGCGCGGGCGG
Source organism: Solirubrobacteraceae bacterium (assembly GCA_049518835.1). Lineage (GTDB taxonomy): Bacteria > Actinomycetota > Thermoleophilia > Solirubrobacterales > Solirubrobacteraceae > Palsa-465. The sequence goes on along the minus strand of JBEKRJ010000242.1, from coordinate 1,848 downwards.
CACACGTCGGTCGCCGCTGGTTGACGTCGTGAAGCATTAGACTTGCGCCGCCGTGAGTGCCCGCCGGTCGACAACGACTAACCGCCGAGCCTGCGCCCTGGTCGCTGGGGCGGTCGCGTCGGTGGTGCTCGCTGCGTGCGGAACGGGCAGCCCGGGCTCGACCGCCGACGCCAACAACAACGGCGGCTACATCAGTGCCGGGGACGTCACCTACCAGCTCCAGGTCTCGCGCGAGCTGAACCCGTACAACAACGAGGATCAGCAGTACCTGGTCGGCGTCAGCTCGCCGACGCTGGCCGCCGGCCAGGAGTGGTACGCGGTGTTCCTGTGGGCGAAGAACCAGACTCATCGCGATCAGACGACGACGGACTCGTTCGACATCGTCGACACCGAGAACGACTACTACTACCCGGTGGCAATCAACTCGGCTGTCAACCCGTTCGCGTGGACGGCGCAGACGTTGGCCCCGAACGGCAGCGAGCCCGCGGTCGGAAGCATCGCAGCGTTCGGCCCGACGCAGGGCCAGGAGCTGTTGTTCAAGGTCAACCAGTCGGTCTACTCGAACCGTCCGCTGACGCTCGAGATCCACCTACCCGGCCAGACGGCCGTCGCGGCAACGATCTCGCTCGACCTTTGATCGCCCACCGGGCGGCGCTCGCCGTCCTCGCCGTCCTTGCCGTCCTCGCCGTGGCGACTGCAGGCGTCGCCACCGCCGGCGTGGCGGCTGCGCGAGCGGTGCGGTTTGCCGGCCCCGACTGGTCGCAGCCGGTCCGGCTCGCCGGCCCGTTTGCGGTCGATGTCCTGCCGGCCGAGATCTCGTTCTCGCCCACCGGCGAGGCAGCGGTCGGCTTCGTGCTCGAGGACGCCGACGACCCGGTCCTCGCCAATCCGTTCGTGCTCGTGCGCCCGCCGCGCGGGCGACCCGGGCCGCCGCGGCCGGTTGCGGGGGCACAGGCAATCCTCGACCTTGGCTTCGCTGGGCCGCTGACGCTGCTGACGGGCGCCACCCCAGCCGGCGAAACATGCTGCACCGACGCGCAGGTCATGGACGCACAGCGCGGCGGCTTCGGCGGCCGGCGGACGTTGGTCTCCGGTCTGACCGGCGCGACCACCGGCGAGCTGGTGGCGCTGGGCGGACAGCGAGCGCTCGCGGCCGTCGCCACCGGGCGCGGCGTGTGGGTCTCACAATCCGATGGCGCGGGCCGGTTCCCGCCGGCGCGACGGCTGACGCTCGCCGGCGATCGTCCGGTGGCGCTCGCCGCGACCGGCCTCGCCGGCGACGCGAGCATCGTCGCGTGGGCGACGCAGTCGACGCCGCGGACGATCTTCAGCGCCACCGGCTCACGCCTGCGCGGCCCCCGGGGCCGGCGCGCCGCGGTCGTCGTCCCGAGCGGGCATCAGGTCGACGAGCTCGCGGTCGGCCGCGGCTCCGGGCCGCCGACGGTCGCGTGGATCGAGAGCTGGCTTGACCGCAGCGGCGGCTATCACTCCCAGCCGGTCGTCGAGGATCTGAGCGCTGCCCCGCGCCCGCATCCGTTCCCGGTCGGCGCCCAGGCGGCGTCGGGTCTGTCGTTTGCGGCCGACGCCGGCGGCGATCAGGTGATCGCATGGGAGCAGTGCACGACGGCCGGCACGTGCTCCGCGATCGCGGCGCAGCGTCGCGCCGGCGGGCGCTTCGGGGTCCCCCAATATCTGGGGGCCGTCGATCCGTCGCAGCCGCCGGTTGCCACGATCTCGCCCGGCGGCCAGGCGCTGGTCGGCTGGATCCGCCTTGGGCAGGTGGTTGTCGCGGCCGGCTCGCCGGCTCCGTCCTCGCCTCCGGTGTCCTCGTCGTCTTCCTCCGCGCCG
>JBEKRJ010000241.1:0-7275 GCA_049518835.1 Solirubrobacteraceae bacterium | reverse complement strand
GGGTACGCGCGGATGGCGCTCGCGTGCGCCTACAGCGAGCGCGAGATGCGCGAGGCCGCCGGCCGGCATTTCACCGCCGAGAACCTCGATGCCGCCAGCGCCGTCGTCGTGCAGAAGCTGCGGCTGCTCCCGCACGAGTGGATCGCGGAGCTGCTGATGACCTCATCGGACGGGACGCGGCTTGAGACGATCGGCAAGAGCCCGATCGCCGCCTACGCCGCCCGCCACGCCGGCTACCGCCGCCGCGTGCTCACCTGGCTTTTGTGGTTGACCGGCGAGTACGGTCACTTCGGCGGCAAGGTGATCCCCGTCAACGAGCCCGAGAGCTGGCACACGCTCGACGCGGGTCACTTCGGCGGCAAGGTGATCCCCGTCAACGAGCCCGAGAGCTGGCACACGCTCGACGCGCTCGTGCACCTCGACACCCCAGTGGTGCAGCACACCACCGACACGCACGGCACCACCGAACTCACCTTCGCGGTCGCCGACCTGCTCGGCTGGGAGTTCGTCGCTTGGAGGAGGCGCTCGCAATCTATGAGGGTGTGCTCGCCCGGTTCGGCGACGCGGACGAGGCGGCGCTACGCGAGCCGGTCGCCAAGGCACTGGTCGGCAAGGGCGTGACGCTCGGGCAGCTCGGTCGCCCGGAGGAGGCGCTCGCCGTCTATGACGAGGTGATCGACCGGTTCGACGACGCGGACGAGCCGGCGCTACGCGAATCGAAGCAGTGCTCCGGGCGAGTACAGCGCGTGAGGGCCAGGATGAGAGGTGAGCCGGATGCCGCCTCGGACACGGCCCAGAATGCCCTTTCTAGTCGCCGGCGCCTACGGCGACCGAGTATGTCGGAGGAGTTCGATGACGCAGAAGCCAGCCAAGCCGGGCACTGAAGCGAAGCGCTCGACGGTCGCCACAAGGGCCGAGTCGACCAAGCCGGCCGCGCGAGCGAAGCGCGCGGCCGCCGCGTCGAGCGAGCCGGCTACGCCGGTGACGGCGAAGCGCGCGACGTCGGCCTCGGCGGCGCCATCCAAGCCGGCCACGCCGGTGAAGCGCGCGGCCGCCACCTCGAGCGAACCTGCCAACCGCGCGCCGGCCGCGCCGGCCGTTGCGCGGTCCGAGCCATCCGCTTCGCCACCTAGCCCGGGCGCGCCTGCGACGCCCAGACGCGCGCCCAGTCACGACGAGATCTCTGCGCGCGCCTACTTCATCGCGCTGGAGGAAGGTGGAAGCGACGAGACCGCGAACTGGTTGCGGGCCGAACGCGAGCTCGCGACGGCTTGAGCACCGTCTGCTCGAGACGTTCGTCGCGACCGGGCTGTGCCGGTCAAAGCCGAGCAAGACCTACCAGCGATAGGCGGACGCCGTGTTGGGTGAGCATGAGCAGCGGTTTGCGCGGATCGTCGGCGACTACCTCGAGCGTCCCGGCGGCGACTACGGCGAGCTGCTGCAGCATGGCTACGTCAGCTCTCCGGAGGGTGTCGACCCCGAGGTGTGGCGGTCGGAGATCCGCGCGCAGGCGCGTCTCGACAAGATCCGCGTGCTCACGTCTCGCGACGGCGAGGGTGCGATCGCCGCCCTGCACCGGGCCGTCGGCGATCGGGAGGTCCGCGCCGAGCTCGAGCGCGTCCACGTCCTCCGGCAGCTCGCCACGATCGCGCGAGCGCTCGGGCACGAGCCCGGCCACTGGCTGCGCTCAGACCAGGAGAGCGTCTGCTTCTGTGAGCGCTGCGACGCTCGCCTCTACGTCCGCACCGGTCCAGCGCCGGTCAGCGACGGCGAGGCGCTGTCTGAGCCGTGCCCCACGCAGTCGTGCGCGCCGCCCGCCGCTTGACCTCGGAAACCACGCCGGGCCGAGGTCATCGTAAGGGGGCATTATCGAGCGTCCCCGCCGCAATCAGGATCCGACAGCGCCGCAGCGTCCTTGCATGTGTCCGGCGTGCTGATAGACGACGGAGAGGGTGTGGCGGGTCTTCATCGCGCTGGGTGCTCGAGGCCGAGGATCCGCTCGAGGTCGGCGAGCAGCTCCTTGGAGATAGCAATCGCCTCGCCCACGCGTCCGGTGGCGTTGCCCGCTCGTCAACTCCCGTCGGAATTGACGCTGTCCCGGCGCGCCTGTAGGTGCCTGAGCTCTTGCTGTAGCTCCGCTTCAGCCGACTCGTCAGCAGACTTGATCCGATCCAAATACCGTTCCGGCGAGCTGATGCGGAGCGAAGCGTTAGACGAGCTCGAGTGCCGTTGCGCGAACATTGCGACCACGCCGTTCACCGGCGAGCAACGTGCAAGCGTCAGCTTCGCCCCAATCCGCCTTGAACGTCTCGAAAACGGTCAGCTGACGGAGGTTGAGAGGTTGTCTGTGTGTGTTGGTGTCGGGCGGCAGCCGACGCCTTGATCGCTTCGCGACTCGCATGAATGCCGAGGCAGCCGGGGGCTTAGCGGCGCCGCGCTTTGCTGACCGCGCACGAGCGTGGTACAGGTTCAGCCGAGCTCGTCGCCGGCCTATCAAATCCGACCCGTCGGTGTTTGGCGCGGCTGTTGCGGCAGGCTGGCTTGAACGCGGGCCGACGTCGTTAGGGGTCCCGGCCCGGGTTAGTGATCGACGAGGTTGTTGGCGATGATCTCGATGAACTTCGGGACGTCGAGTGGTTTGGTGAGGTAGTCGATCGCTCCGAGCTGTCTGACGCGCTGTGATTGACGTCCGCTGGCGTCGGCGGTGAGCACGATCACGGGGATCTCACGTGTGGTCGGGTCTGTCTTGAGGCGTGTGAGGACTTCGCTGCCGGGCATGTCGGGGAGGTGCAGGTCGAGGACGATCAGGTCGGGGTGGTGCTGGCGTGCGAGCTCGAGCCCGAGCGTGCCTTGCATCGCCGAGATCAACTCGACGCTGACGCGTCGCTCGAGGATCCGTTCGACGAGCGTGAGGTTGGAGAGGTTGTCTTCGATGTAGAGGATCAGCTGCGGCTTGGCGTCTGGGCCGAGCTCGGCGAGCGCTTGATCGTCGGGGCTTGGCTGTTCGCCGGTCGGGCGTTGTGCTGCCGCGAGGTCGAGCACGAACGTCGTGCCGACGCCGACGGCTGATTGCACTTCGATCGTGCCGCCCATCGCCTCGATCAGGCCCTCGGACAGCGCGAGCCCGAGACCTGTGCCTTCGACGGCGGTTCGCTCGGCACCGAGGCGCTCGAACGGCGCAAACAGCTTGTCGAGGTGCTCGGGCGCGATCCCGATGCCTGTGTCGGCGATCATCGTCCGGACGCGTGCGTCTTCGGTGATCTGAAATGAGACGTCGACCCGCCCGCCGGGGCGGTTGTATTTGATCGCGTTGGAGAGCACGTTCAGCAGCACCTGTTTGAAGCGGTTGCGGTCGGCGTGCACGTGTCCATCGTGCGCGAGCCCGCCGGTGTCGATACCCAGGCTCACGTGGCGCTCGCGTGCGATCGGAGCGAGCAGCGCGAGCGCGTCGTGGACGGTGTTGGCGAGCGCGACCGGCTCGGGCGAGATCGTGATCTGCCCGGACTCGATCCGGGCGAGGTCGAGCACCTCGTTGACGAGCGCGAGCAGATGGTTGCCGGCCGTCAGGATGTGACCGACGTCTTCGCTGTGGCGCGGGTCGAGCGCTTCGAGCTGCAGCAGCTGGCTGAAGCCGATGATCGCGTTCAGCGGCGTGCGCAGCTCGTGACTCATCCGCGCCAAGAACTCGCTTTTGGCGCGGTTGGCGCTCTCCGCACGTTCGCTCGCTTGCAGCAGCTCGAGCCGCTCGCGCTCGGCGCGGCGCTGTCCGGTGACATCCTGAACGGTGCCGAGGTAGCCGCCGGGGCGTGCCGGATCCGCGTGCGCGAGCGCGTGGACCGTGCGCTGGACCCCAGTGTCGGCAACGATCCGGCACTCCAGTTCGAATGCGCTCTCGCCGGCTAGCGCTTGCGCGTAGGCGTCCGTCACGCGCTCGCGATCGTCCGCGTGCGCGTAGGCGAGGAATTCTCCGATGCTTGGCGGGCCACCCGCTGGGTCGCGGCCGAAGATCGCGTACAGCTGCTCCGACCAAGTCACCCGTTCGGCTTTGGGATCCCAGGACCACGAGCCGACCCGCGCGATCCGCTGAGCATCCTCGAGATCTGCCAAAGCCCGCTCGCGCTCGCGCTCGGCGCGCTTGCGCGTCGAGATGTCAACCGCGGTCGTCGTGGCTCCGACCACCTGCTCCCCCAGCCGCCAGGGTGTGATCGTGAGCAGCGCGTCGAACTCGGTGCCGCCCCTGCGCCGGCGGCGAACCTCCAAATGCGACACGCGCTCGCCAGCCAGCGCCCGGTCAACCGCGCTCTGACTCTCAGCGACCGCACGAGGGGAATCGGAGACGAGCGCGGCCACCTCGGAGGTCTTTAGCCCGAGCACCTCGGCGGCGCTGTAGCCGTAGATTCGCTCCGCGCCGGCGTTCCAATGGCGGACGCGCAACTCCCGGTCAAAGGAGATGATCGCGTCAGCGCCGTGCTCGACCGCCTGGGCGAGACGCGCGAGCTCACGTCTGGCTTGCTGTTGCTCGGTGATGTCGAGCAACAATCCAGTGACGCCCACAACCCGCCCCTCACGGTGCCAGGGGATGATCTTGCCAAGCAGGTCCACGACCGTTCCGTCCTTGTGCCGGCGCTGGAGCTCATGCACGTACGGCGTCTCGGCGCTCAACACCAACGGCATCAGCCTCCGCCAGCGGCCGGCCGCCTCTTCGGGCTCGCCGCTGAGCGCGTTGAACTCATCCAACCCCAGCCCGACAACCTCCTCGGCGCGAAAGCCGAACAGCCGCTGGGCACCAGGGCTCCAATGGCGCACCCGTGCGTCGAGATCCCACGAGATGATCGCGTCGGTCAGCTCGGTCGCCTCGACCAGACGCTCGAGCTCCCGCTCGGCTTGGTTGCGCGCGGTGACGTCGCGCGCCACGCACCAGACGCCCGTCACCTTACCCCCACCGTCGCAGACAGGTGCGAGCGTGACCGCCAACTCGACACGGCTGCCGTCACGCCTGACGTGTTCAGCGCCAAAGCTCGACGTCTTACCGCAGGAGGCCGCGGTGGCGTGCTGAAGATAGTCCTCCCCTCCGGGCCGGCTGAGCATCGCGATCGACTGTCCCTGCGCCTCCCGCGCGGTGAAGCCGTAGAGCTTCTCCGCCGCGGGATTCCAACACGTGATCGCACCATCCGGCGTGATCACCACGATCGCCTCTGCAGAGCCGTCGATGATCGCCGTCAGCAGCGCACCGTCGAAGGCGCTCACGCCACGTCCCTCACCGAGCCGGCCGCCCGGCCTCGAGCACGCCGATCACCGGCGCCGTCCCGCAGACCCAGGCGCAACGGAGCATCACCCGCGCAGACCACCGAAGCCGGACTCCATCCCGACGGAAATCTAGGATCAGCGCCGACCCACAGCATCCGGGAAGCACCCGGATCCAACAGTGCGAAAACTACGCACACACCACACCCCGAGCCTGGGCGGGGGGCCCAACCGCTTCGCGCTATACGGGTTGCCGTTAAGGAACGTGGCACCAACCGACAAGTAGAGGGTCCAGCGGCCGCGAGGCTCGAGCGGTCGCTCACGCGCTTTCGCGATCGACGTCCGGCGTGTGGCTGGCGCTGAGGGCGAGGCGTCTGGTCATGTTGAGCCTGACTTCGCCGTGGGGTCGGACGTGCGCCCAGAACAATGGGGTGAGTCCACGGAGATCTTCGGCGGTGAGGACGCCGGCCCATTCGGGTTCGGCGAGGATGTCTTGGATCATGAGCGTGTTGACGTAGACCAGAGCGCTTGGAGGATGTGCAGGGCGAGCATCCCGAGTTCCCGCTGGTCGCGGCGGTTGGTCGCGAACTCGCCGCTCTTGCCGTAGAAGATCACGCCGTTGACGCGGTTCCACGCCTCGATCAGGCTCAGGCCCTCTTCGATCTCGCGTTGCAGGTCGCGGTCGCGGAGGTAGCGCGCGACGAAGATCGTCTTCTGCACGCGGCCGAGCTCGAGCATCGCTTGGTAGACGGGGTGCGACGCGTTGCGGGTGAAGCGCCGCAGGATCGCCTCGGTCGACGCCGTGCCGACGCGGATCGCGGTCGCGTACTTGACGAGCATGTCGTAGTTCTGCTCGATCAGCTCCCAGCGGATCGGGCGCGTCATCGCTGGCGTGAGGCTCGGGTAGGCGTCGGGGTTCCCGCGGTCGGGCTGGTAGAGCTTGACCTTGTTGATCTGTTTGATCCTCGGGAGGAGGTCGAAGCCGAGCAGCAGCGCGATCGCGAACCCGATCTCGGTCTGGCCGTGCGAGTCGACGTAGTTGCCCTCGAGCGCCATCGTGGTGCCGGGGCGCACGGCGCCCTCGATCATCGCGGCGACCTCGGAGGCGGCGCAGCTGATCAGCTGGGAGTGGACGGCCATCGATTTCTTCTCGATGTGCCAGTAGATCAGCACGCCACGCCCGCCGTAGCGCGAATGCCATTCCGTGAACAGGTTCTGGTCATACGCGCGGAAGTGCGTGGAGTCAGACGCGACCGTGGTCGTGCTCTCGCCCCAGATGTGGCGTTGGCGGGCGGCGAACGTCGCGTTCGCGAGTTGGATCGCGACGGCGCGGGCGCCGTCGATCGTGAAGTGCCGGCGGGCGGTGTAGCGCAGGTCGGCCTCGGTGTGCCCGTGCTCGCCGGCAGCGACGGCGGTGATCCCGGTGTTCGTGCCGTACGCGTAGGCGAGCAGCAGCAGCCGCTCCCACAGCACCGCTCGGGCGAGCGCCTCGCGGGGCCCGACGGCAGTGAGTTGGCCGAGCATCCCGGTCCGCAATGCGGCTTCGGTGACCATGTCGATCAGCGGGACCTGCCCCCACCGATCACGGATCGCTTTCTTCAGGCGCCGCAGGTTCCGCGGCTCGGGCTGAGGGCCGAGGGGTGTGAGCTTGATCGCGCCGCTCTTGCGGTTGGTGATCCGCAGCCAGTCCAGGCCGGGGAGCGCGTCGTTCAGCGCGGCGAGCTGGCCGCGCATCTCGTCCCTGAGCGCGGCGGTGAACGCGGCCGGGTCCAGCGGCTTGTGGAGCTTGTCGTAGTGCTCGGCGCGTCGGATCTCGAAATCGGTTGGGAGGTCCTCGTCGGGGTTGCGCCATTCGTGCGCACCGACGACCCAGATCTCTTTGCAGCGCAGCCGCTCGCGCAGCGCTTGGAAGACGCACGCCTCGTAGACGTGGCGGATCACCCGGGTCTGCTTGCGCGAGTCGACGCTGGTCAGGAGGTCCGCCCAGATCGGATCGACGGCGCCGTTGATGATCACGTCCTCGCCGGCGGG
>JBEKRJ010000240.1:0-6974 GCA_049518835.1 Solirubrobacteraceae bacterium | reverse complement strand
CGTCACCCCGGTGGCTGGTACCGGCGAGTCCGCCGCATCAGTCTCGGCCCCGGTGACGGCGGCCGCGGGCAGCTCGATGACGATCACCTGGGGCGCGGTCTGTCACGCGGCCCAGTACAACATCTACCGCGCGCCGTACGCCGCTTCCGGCACCTCGGGGACGATCGGCGCGTGGTCGCTGATCGCGACGGTGCCGGCCGATACGACGGCCGACTTCACCAACCCGACCGGCAACTCGACCACCAGCACCACCGGCGGCGGTGCGGTCGAGGTGAGCTACACAGACGCAGGCGCCGCCGGGTCGGCGACCGGCGAGAGCGGCGATCCAACCGCGACCGGCCTGCCGTCCAGCGAAGGCACCGCCGACGAGAGCGCCTACGAGCAGAACCCGGTGCTCGACGCCGCGTTTGCAGCAACGGAGGACGGCGGCATCAAGTACTTCGGTGCCGATGCCTCCAAGCCGTACCCCAACCCGGCCGATGGCGCCTTTGCCACCGGCAGCGCGCCGACCACGCAGTACACGGCCGGCCAGACGTTCCAGGACGCGGGCGCGACAGCGATCCCGCGCTATCCGACGAACATCTACTACAACGTGTCAACCAACGCCCAGGAGATCGACGAGTACGAGACGCTGTACGACTCGGCTGGTACCGGCACGATCGGGCGCTGCACGCCGATCGCCGGTGTCACGACCTGCAACCCCGCCGGCACGACGTTCACGATCGACCAGATCGTGGCAAGCGTCGACCAGGGGATGTTCCAGCACATGATGGGCAACGATCCCCGGCCGAGCTACTTCCATCAGACCAACCTGATGGACCAGACGACCGGCGGCGTCAACGGCGAAGGCGACGGGCTGTTCTACGAGACCCTCAACCCGCTGCTGGCTGAGTACAACCAGTACTTCGCGACCACGGCGCCGATCGAGCAGCTGACGATGGCTCAGATCGGGACGCTGCTGTCCGAGCAATCGGCCTGGGCCGCGAATGCCACGGTCAGCGGCTACATCCAGGGCAACCAGGTCACGATCACCAACAGCGGCACGGCAGCCGTGAGCTACCCGCTGACGGGGATCGCGAGCGTGGGCTCGAGCTACGGCGGCACGCAGTCGGGCTGGACCAACATCGCCGCCGGCGCGAGCACCAACTACACCGCCCCGATCACGTGGCCCGTCGACACGCTCACGGTCACGCTCAATCCGACGTCGATCATCGCCAACGGCACCTCGACGACGACCGCCACCGCAACGGTGACGGCCGACGGCAACCCGGTCACGGGTGACGCGCTGACGTTCGCCTCGAGCGACACCGGTGAGAAGATCAGCGCCGTGGCCGCCGGCGCCACCGCCGGCACCTACACGGCGACGATCACCAGCTCGACGACCGTCGGCACGCCGACGATCACCGCCACCGACAGCGCCGTTTCGCCGGCCCTGTCGGCTCAGTCGACGCTGACGCAGACCCGGGGACCGGCGGCGACCGTGACGGTGTCGCTGTCGCCGACGTCGATCGTGGCCAACGGCACCGCGACCAGCACGGCCACCGCGAAGGTGACCGATGCGCAAGGCCATGCGGCCGCCGGGGACCATGTCGCCTTCACCTCGAGCGACGGCGGGGAGAAGATCGGCGCGGTCACCGACCACGGTGACGGCACCTATACGGCGACGATCACCAGCTCGACGACGGCCGGCACGCCGACGATCACCGCCACCGACAGCTCGGTGACGCCGGCGGCGGCCGGTCATGCGACGCTCACCCAGACCAAGGTCGCGCCCGTCGCGACTGCGCCGTCGAACACGAAGGCGCCTTCGATCACGGGCACGGCAACGTTCGGGAGCACGCTGACGGCGTCGCCGGGAACATGGGCCGGGACGTCGCCGATCACCTACGCCTACCAGTGGCAGCGGTGTGGCTCGACGTGCAAGGCGATCGCGGGTGCCACCCGCAGCACATACACACTGGCGGTGGCGGACCTCGGGTCGAAGGTGCGCGTGCTGGTGACCGCGACCAACGCCGCGGGATCGGCACAGGCATACTCGGCCGAGACCGCGGCCGTCGGGCTCGGCCGGATCACGCTGCGCTCGCTGCTGCTGGGAATGATGGTCCCGTCGGGAAAGGCGGCGCGGATCGGGATGCTGCTCAAGCACGGCGGCTACTCGGTCAAGGTCAAGGCGCCGATCACGCTGCGGCTACGGATCGGCTGGTATGCCCGCGGCGCGCTGGTGGCACGGGGAACCGGTCAGCTGCTGGTCGCGGATGTGGCGTCTGCCGTTCCAGCCACTAACGCTGCGACGCTCAAGATCAAGCTGACCGGCGTCGGCCGCAAGCTCCTGGTCGCAGGTAAGAAGGTCAAGCTGACGGCCAACGGCACGCTGACGGTTGCGGGCCTGCCCGCCGTCAGCGGCGCCAAGACGTTCACCGTCAGGAAATAGGGAGTGGGAGAGGCGCGGCGGCCGGCAAGGAGGGTGAGCATGGTCAAGCTTGACGATGGTCACTCGGCTGGCCGCCGCGCCACGCGCCGGGCTCGCCGCCGCTGCAGGGCGGCGCTGGCCCTGGCGTGTGCTGTGCTGGCGACCGGGTGCGGCGGGGATCGATCGATTCGGATCGCCGCGCCGGTCGTGCTGGCGCCCGGGCTCGTGCGAGAGACGAGCGGCCTGCTGGTCAGCAAGCCGTTTCGCAGCCCGGAGTCGACGGGATCTCTGCGCCGCGAGTTCGAGCTCGACGGCTCGGCTCCCGCCGCCGATGCCTGGGCCCGCGTCGACGCGAGCGGGCTTTCAGTCGGCGTCCGGCGCCACCGGCCCGGCGTCTTCGAAGGGTATTTCGCGGTCACGCGGGCGGCGTATCCGGCGACCAGCGTGTTTCATGTGCAGATGTCGCGCGAGCGCGGCACCGTTGCCTCGAGCACGCAGACGGGCGAGTCGGTGTTCGCGGTGCAGACCGGCACGACGAAGCAAACGGGCGCGATCAACTATGTCGTCGTCGCCAGCGTCACCAACGCTGGGATGACGCACTGGGAGGTTGGTTACGCCGAGGGGCACCTCGCCGACGCGCGGACGACGATCCTCTGGGCCAGCCCCGCGACTCGCGATGCGCCGCTCAGCGAGGACGTCACGTTGCGCACCGACGGGCGCTCGAGCCTCGTCGTGTACCTCGGCAGTCGCCTCGTGTATCAGTCCGACCGGCTCGCGATGCGGATCGTCGCCCCGTTTCAGCCCTACCTCGAGGTGCAGGCGCTCGAGATCCCCTACGCCGCCAGGTTTCAAGACTTCTGGATCACGCGCGACAGCTCGCTGCTCGTCACCGGCCTGAGCCGCGGCGACGAGGTGACGCTGAGCACGGCAGCCGGCGCTGAGGTCGATGCCGTGGCCGACGCCTCGGGGCAGGCACGGCTGTGGCTGCCGCTGCCGTCGGCCCGGGGCAGCGGCACGCTCGCGATCGAGCACCGGGGATCGCAACGACGCTTCCCGGGGCTCACGTACGCGGGCGGCGACGTCTTGCGCGTAGGCTGACGTGAGGATGGTCGCGCGGCCCAGACGCAACCGGCGGGCGCCGGCGGCCGCGATCCTCGCGCTTGCGGCGGCGGCGCTTGCGCTGACCGCGGCCGGCTGCGCGGACGGCGCCGGGCGCCGGCGCGCCGACCCGCCGCCGCGCGCGCGCTGGGTCCCCGCCCCAGATACGACCTGGCAGTGGCAGCTGACGACGCCGGTCGACCAACGCGTCGACGCGCAGCTGTTCGACATCGATCTGTTTGACAACTCCTCGTCGGTGGTCGCGTCGCTGCATCGTCACGGGCGCCACGTGATCTGCTACCTCGACGCCGGCACGTATGAGAGCTTCCGTCCGGACGCGAGCAAGTTTCCCCGCTCGCTGCTGGGCAACTCGAACGGCTGGCCCGGGGAGCGCTGGCTGGACATCCGCCGGCTGGGCCTGCTCGAGCCGATCATGCGCGCGCGGTTGCAGCTGTGCGCGCGCAAGCACTTCGACGGCGTCGAGGCCGACAACGTCGACGGCTACGCCAACGACACCGGCTTTCCGCTCACGGCCGCAGAGCAGCTCGCCTACGACGAGTGGCTGGCGCGCGCGGCCCACGGCCTCGGCCTCTCGATCGCGCTGAAGAACGATCTCGGTCAGGTGCGCCAGCTGGAGCCGTTGTTTGACTACGCGCTTGATGAGCAGTGCTTCCAGTTCACCGAATGCTCGCTGCTGGCGCCGTTCGTGGCCGCGCGCAAGGCGGTGTTCGAGGTCGAGTACGACCTGACCCCGAGCCAGTTCTGTGCGCGCGCCCGCAGCGACGGCTTGATGGCGATGCGCAAGGACCTGAACCTGGACGCAAGCCGTCAAGCGTGCTGGGGATAGACGCCGGCCCCGGGCGTCGCGAGATCGGCGACGCGCCGGGGCCGGGACCGGTGGGGCGCCGCGGGGCGCCGGTCTCGACGCCGCCCCGCGGTTGGCACAGATCTTGTGCGAACGCCGCGGGGTCCCCAAGGGGCCGCACGCATGAACTCGCGTTCATGCGTGAACGCGTCCGATCGCGGTACCCCGCCCGCGTCAGCCCGACCGGGCACCGGCGCGGCGGAGGCGCCGGTGCCCAACCCCCCAATCAACTCAGTCGTATGCCTCGGGGCTGTGCTTGAACGTCGGCCACATGTCCGGGTCGTGCCCGGTGACGACGGTCGCGTTGCGGCGGCGCGCGATGTGGTGCAGCTTGCGCACCGAGCGGACCGTGTCGACCGCCGACGCGAGGAACCCCGGCAGCGCCTTCTCCTCCCAATGGTCCATCGTGTACGCCGCGTCGACGGTCAACAGCATCGTCCCTGAGTTGGGCAGCGTGATCTCGAACGACTGGTGGCCGGGGGCGTGGCCGGGCGTGCGCCAGCAGCGGATCACGCCGTCGCCGAACACGTCATAGCCGTCCTCTGACTCCTCCAGCAGCGCCCACTGGATGCCGGGCTTGGCGAAGTCCTCGTTGATGTAGCCGCCGGCCGCGAACCAGTCCGGCGCGTGGCCGTACTCGAACTCGGTCCGCGTCGCGATCACCTCGGCGTTGGGGAAGAAGTCGATCGCCCCGAGCGCCCCGGTGTGGTCGAGGTGCAGGTGCGACTGCAGCACGTAGCGCACATCGGTCGGCTTGAAGCCGGCCGACTCCAGCGCGGGCACGCACGCCTGCTCGGGCTTCATCTCGGGCCAGTAGACGTCGCAGATGTCGCCCCAGTGCCCGCGCGGATTGGTGGCGCACTCGGCGGCGTTGCCGCCGTCGATCACGACCAGCCCGCGCGGATGCTCGATCAAGAACCACGGCACCGGGATCTCGTACTCCTCGCCCAGCCCCTGATTCATCTTGATGTTCTCGACGTGGCACTTCAGCGTGCCGCACTCGAACATGTGCAGCCTGACTCCGTTAGCTGACATCCGTCTCCTCCTTGTCTCTACCAGTTGTGCATCGACGCGGCGATGATGTGGCGCAGGTCGGACTCGCCGACCTCCTTCGGCGCGATCACCAGCAGTCGCTGCTGCTTGAGCGCGCCCTCGACGAGCGCCGGGATCTCGTCCTCGGTGTAGCCGAGCTCGGCGACGCCGCACGGCGCGTCGATGTCGCGCATCAGCTCGCGCAGGATGTCGGGCAGCGAGTCCGGACCGGGGTCCTCGAGCGGGCCGCCGTTGAGCAGCTGCGCGACGTAGTGGTGGCGCTCGGGCATCGCGTCGTAGGTGAAGCGAAACGACGCCGGCGCGGTCACGATCACGGAGTGGCCGTGGGGCACGAACGGGTGGTCGTCGGGATATCCGGGCGGCTGGTAGACGTGCTTGAGGCCGGCGATTGGGTACGCGCACGAGTGCGGGATGTGCACGCCGGCCGATCCGAACCCGACCCCGGCCATCGTCGCGCCGAGCATCATGAAGCCGCGCGCCTCGAGGTCGTCGGCGTCGGCGACCGCGCGGCGCAGGTACTTGCCGCCGAACTCGAGCGCCTTGGCCGACCACACGTCGGCGATCGGGTTCGAGCCCTGGTAAGGCGGGCGGTCGTCGGGCGAAGCCGGCCGGTCGCGCGTGTCGTACGGCCGTGACAGAAACGACTCGGCCGCGTGGCAGACCACGTCCAGCCCGGTCGAGGAGGTCACCTGCGACGGCAGCGAGCGGACCAGGTCGGGGTCGACGATCGCCTGGGCGGGGCGCAGGTAGCGGTGCGAGATGCCGGTCTTGAGCTTCAGGTCGGGGATGTCGAGCACCGCGACCGTGGTCGCCTCCGAGCCGGTGCCCGAGGTCGTCGGGATCGCGAGGTGCGGCTTGAGCGGCGACGGCGGCTTCTTGCCGGCGCCGACCGGCGGGTTGACGTAGTCCATCACCGGCGCCGGGTGGGTGCTGACGAGGTTCGCGACCTTGGCCGTGTCCATGCTCGAGCCGCCGCCGACCGACACGAACCCGTCGACCCCGTGCTCGACCGCGAAGTCGCATGCGTCCTGGAAGGAGTGGATCGTCGGCTCGTCGCGCGCGCGGTCGTACAGGATCACCTCGATCCCCTCGGCCTCGATCAGCCCCTTGATCCGCTCCGGATGCCCGAGCGCGGCGACGCCCGGATCGGTGACCATCATCACCCGCTTGACGGCCAGGCGCTTGAGCTCCCAGCCCGCGTCGGCCGAGGCGCCGGTGCCGTACTTGACCGGCGTCGCCTCCATCGTGAAGACCGTCTCGTGAGTGGCTGCCATGCTCTCTCTCCTCAGGTATGTTGCGTAACCGCCATGGAACTCGAACAGGATCTGGCGGCGGTCGTCGGCGCGTCACACGTGCTCAGCGATCCCGACCTGAAGGCATCATATGAGCAGGACTACACGGGGCGCTACCGTGCCCTCGCGCGGGTCGTCGTCCGGCCGCGCGACACCGCCGAGGTCGCCGGTGCGATCACGGTGTGCGCCGCCCACGGGGCGGCGGTCGTTCCCCAGGGCGGCAACACCGGCCTGGTCGGCGCGAGCGTGCCGCGCG